>NZ_JABUYD010000013.1:0-114047 GCF_014897515.1 Brevibacterium sp. FME17 | reverse complement strand
CACCAGGATCACGAATCCCGCTAGCTCGGGTGTCCACAAAACCAGGCTAACCTCAAAATGACCTAACTCGACTGGCCGGGTTCGGAAAGATCACGCCATGTCCACCGCGCACACAGCGTTCAGCATCACCGACCTCTACACCGGCCGATCATTCACCTACGTCCCCGGCGACGGGGCATCTCTGGCCACACTCTTTCCCGAAGCCACCGACAACACTCTCTACGCGCTCGAAACCGTCACCGACGTGCTCGATGCTGGATATCTGCCCGACACCGACACACTGGCATTCCTCACACTGGTCGTCACCCCCGAAGATGACACCGACGAGCCTGGGGGTGTGTTGTGACGGCGCGGGCGGTGTTCGGGGCGATTGATCGTCTGCCGTCGGGGCGGTTCCGGGTCCGCTATACCGCTCCCGACGGCACCCGCCATAAAGTGCCGGGCACGTTCGGCACCCGGCAAGAGGCCGAAGCCGTGCGCGTGCGGGTCCATGCCGAAGTGCTGGGCAACAATCCCGTCATCGCGAAGCCGTCGGCAATCACCGTCGGTCAGTACCTGTCCGACTACCTTGACCACGCTCGGGCGACGCTGCGTCCGCGCACCCTCGATCTGTATCGGCGTACCGCTGATTCGTGGATTCTGTGCCCGGTCGGGACGACGACCCCGGTTGATATCTCGACGGTGACCGTCCAAGCCCTGACCCCGGGATTCGTCCGTACTTGGTATGTCGCGCTGCTCGACGGCACCCGCGCTGCTGCTCTCGATCAGTCGGCTACGTCCCGACGCGGCCCGCATCCGGCCCGGGCCTGGGCGATGAGTCACGGATTCGACGTGGCCCCGACCGGCAAGCTGCCGACCGATGTGCTCGACGCGTGGACTGCCGCCGGTTCACCGGCCCCGCCGGTGCCGACCACGGCGGGGGAGTACCCGGGCCGGACCGCTGCTGCTGGTGCCTACCGACTGCTGCGGACCGTGCTCATGCAAGCCGTGCGCGATGGTCTGATCACCGCGAACCCGGTCCACGTCAAAGGGGCGGGCACGGCTCCGCACCCCGAACGCCGACCCCTGACCGCGACCGAAGTGGTGGCCCTGGCCGATGCGATGCCCGACCGGTACCGTGCCGCCGTGCTCATCGCCGCCTGGTCGGGACTACGCCCCGGCGAAGCATTCGCCCTGCGCCGGGGCGACCTCGACCTACACGCCGCGACTGTCACCGTGACCCGTACCCTGGTCGAAGTTCCGGGCGAACCCGTCGTCTATGGTCCGCCGAAGTCCGCCGCTGGCCGACGCAACGTGAACCTGCCGCGTTCAATCTTGCCGGTCCTGGCCGACCATCTCCACCAGCACACCGGCATCGACCCCGATGCGCTGATGTTCACCACCGGCCACGGCAACCCTGTCACCGCGTCCACACGGTCCGGGGTGATGCGTCGGGCACGACTGGCCATAGACCGGCCCGATATCGCCTGGCATCACCTGCGCCACACCGGGGCGACGCTGGCTGCGCAAGCCGGGGCGACTCAGGCTGAGTTGCAAGCCCGGATTGGTCACTCCACGGCCCGGGCTGCTGCGATCTATCAGCACGCCGGAAACGACCGCGACCGTGCATTGGCCGACCGGCTCGACCAGCTCACCAGCACTTCATCGCCGACACCGACAGACCCGACCCCGACCGGGCCGAGCACCCCAGCGGCTGATCCCGAACCGAGCACATCGGAGACGACCGGAGCCTACACGGACACTGCTCGTGCTCAGAATCGACGGGCATCGGCTGCGCTGGCATTCGGCACCCGGCGCGGCCACCTCGCCGCAATCAGCTAACCCCACCACCAACCGACCGAACGAATGGAAACAACCATGACAACCAAACACGACCGTTTTCCTTGGAGACTTGAGCTGCGTCGAGTCCCGCTCGACCGGCTCGAATCCCACAGGGACTATCTTGCCCGCAGGCTCGACTACATCACCGGCGACGACTACACCGCACTGGTCACCGAGTACCGCGCCACTGCCGCCGAAATCCGCCGCCGCTACCGCACCGCCGAGATTGAACGCGCCCAGAGGGCCGAACGCTTCCACCCCGACCACTACCAACCGCCTGAACACCGCCCCCGGCGCGGACGCAAACGCCGTCGCCGGTTCAATCGCAACCTGCCGCACTGACCACAACCACCACCGAAAAGAACACAAATCATGAAACACCGCAAACTCCGCCCCCGAGGACTCTCCGCGCAGGTGCTGCGCACCGCCACGACCACCGCACTGCTCGCGCACCTGCAACGACTCACCGCCGCCGACTTCCCCGCCGGTTACCACCGCCGCGACCGAGAGGCCCGCATCGTCCGCGACGAACTCGCCCGCCGCCACCGGGCCGACCTCGACGCTCGCCCCCGGCACAGCGTGCCCGGTTCCTCACCGCTCGATCCCGAATCCATCCGCTTGGCTGCTGCCCTCGACACCGAACCACCGCGCCCAGCGGACTCGTCATCGTTGCCGGACACCGATTCGTGACCGCAGCCGACACGGCGTGACCTAACATGACCGAACCCTCTAGAGCTCAGTGTGTATAGTTAGGTCATATAAGGTCACGTTTGGTCCGAATACACACACAGGACCCGGCCTGACCTGGGGCGACACAGAGGGCAACAGGAATCTTCCAAACTGATGGTGCGAGTTCGATTCTCGTCATCCCCTCCATTTACCGGTCGGACCTGATGGTCCGGCCGGTTGTTTCGATTCTCGAACCGATTTGCTCCACTCCATCGCGGGCTCGGATAGAATTCAGTACCGCCCAGCATCTTGTGCTCGGCATTTCTCACCAACCCTGTGCGACCGAGGTGGCACCCTTCGCTGCTGAAGGTGACCCACGGCAGAAAGCCAGCCCCCAGATATGACCTCCGAACCTTCGCAGCCCCGACTGCACCTGCCACGGCCGAACCGTCGTCAGGTTCTGACCGGTGCATTGACCGGTGCCGGTCTGCTCGGGGCAGGGTTCGCGACATCGTCTGGCACCGACATCCTCGCCGAGGTGGGCCGAAGTGATCCTCTGCGCTCCGTCACCGTCGTCTTCACCTCGGCGGCCTCTCGCGAAGGTCTAGACATCGACATGGCGCAGCGGTTGGAGCCCCACTCACGTGTCCTGCCCGACGTCGACGATGCCGGCCCGGCATCCCGACAGCGGGAATTCCTCGACCGGTGTGCCCCGTGGATCACTCACCTGCCAGAGCATCGACGCGATCTTGCCACCTCGGCGCTGCTCGATCTGTGGGTTCTCACCGACTCGCTGCCGGCGACGGTGGCCAGCTGGGATCGGCCGTGGCGATACATCTGGCCGCGCGATGCGGCATTCGCTGCGGTTGCCTTGGCCCGGATCGGTTCGATCGACCTGGCGTGGAAACATCTTCTTCATCTGCAGTCGCTGCAGTTTGAAGACGGATCGTTTGCGGCACGATACATCCCGGGTACCGGGAAGGCCCCAGACGAGCGCCCGTCGCAGTTCGATGCGATCGGACTCCTGCTCTGGGCCGTCAGCGAGGTCCACGCTTCGGCGGTCAGCACAGAGGGAGAGCACGTTGAGATCGTCGCGCTTGAGGCCATGACTCCGATGCTGCGACGATCATCGCGGCGCCTCCTCCGCCTCACGAAGCAGGGCAGCGCTCTGCCACCGGTGTCCTCCGACTACTGGGAAGTCAGCGAATCCCAAGTCACTCTTGGTATTGCGGGGCCCACTCTGCTGGGTCTGCAGGCACTCGTCAGGCTGGCCGGGCACAGCAGCGGTATGTGGGGGCACATCGATGGGGGAGTTGACGCCCTCGGAGAGAGCTGCGCGGCGTACGAAGCCACATTCTCTCGAACATTCATTGCCAATGGACTGCAGCGCTACCCGACCTCGGGAGGCCTCGATTCGGCGGTCGCTTATCTGCCCGCAGCTGGGGCGGGCCTGGGCCTGGACGAATCGACGCTCGATCATGTCTGGGACAGGCTGAGCCAGCCCGCAGGCGGGATCAAACCCGGCCACGGTTGGATCTTCGATCAGACGAGCTGGACGCCGTCTACGTCTCTGATGGGACTCGGGTTCGCCAGAATCGGGGCCAGGAAGCAGGCTGATGAAGTCCTCAACTGGTTGGGGCGCCATCGGACGCAGGCCGGCTCCTTTCCCGAGAAGGTCAGCGCAGAAGGAGCTGCACTGTCCGTGGCTCCTCTGTCATGGACGGCATCCAATGTGATCATCACACTCGACGAGCTTCACTGCCCCTGATTGCGCTCCTCGCGAACTCGTGCCCTGCAGTGTCCTGCCTTTTTCGTGTTTTGTCCCGTGTTTCGCGTAATATGGGTGACTGCGTCTTGCGGACGTGCGCGATCTCATCGTGGACTTTCGCTCCCTCCAGGTCACCAGATGACCGAATTAGCATGACTGTCGAAATTGAAAGGTCGCACTGTGAAGAGCTCCGTCGAGCAACTCGACCCCACGCGGGTCAAGATCAGCGTGGATGTCCCATACGCCGAACTCAAGCCGAGCATCGACGAGGCATACAAGACCATCGGTGGCCAGGTGACTATCCCGGGCTTCCGCCAGGGCAAGGTCCCCGCGCGCATCATCGATCAGCGCGTCGGCCGACCCGCAGTGATCCAGGAGGCCGTGAACAACGGTCTTGACGGCTTCTACCGCGAGGCTGTCGAAGAAAACGATCTCAAGCCACTGGGTCAGCCAGAGGTTGAGATCTCTGAGGTCCCCGGCCTCGACGGCACCGAAGACGGCGACCTGACCTTCACGGTTGAGGTTGACGTGCGTCCGAGCATCGAACTGCCTGCCTACGACACCATCAGTGTTGAGGTCGACCCGATCGAGGTCACCGATGAAGACGTCGATGCCGAACTCGAGCAGCTGCGCACCCGTTTCGGAACCCTGAGCTCCGTTGACCGTCCTGCAGCCAAGGACGACTTCGTGACCCTCGATCTCGTTGCCACCATCGACGGTGAAGAGATCGACACCGCTTCCGACATCTCCTACCAAGTTGGTGCCGGAACCATGCTCGACGGCATGGACGAAGCTCTCGACGGCCTGTCGGCAGGCGAGACCACGACTTTCGAAACCACCTTCGCAGGCGGAGAGCACGCTGGCGAAACCGGTACCGTCTCCATCACGCTCAGCGCCGTCAAGGTTCGCGAACTGCCAGAGGCTGACGATGACTTCGCGCAGCTGGCCAGCGAATTCGACACGATCGATGAGCTGCGCACAGACCTGCGTGAGCAGGCTGCTAAGCAGAAGGAGACCGACCAGGGTGCCCAGGCACGCGACAAGGTCCTCGAATCTCTGATCGAAACCCTCAACGTGCCGGTTCCTGAGAAGGTCGTCACCGACGAGGTTGAGCGTCATCTCGAGTCCGAGAGCCGCGTGGACGACGATGAGCACCGCAAGGAGGTCACCGAGGAGACCGAGCGCAACCTCCGCACTCAGTTCATCCTCGACTCGATCGCCGAAGCCGAAGAGGTCGAGGTGACTCAGCCTGAGCTCATCGAGTACCTGATCTCTGCTTCACAGCAGTACGGCATGAACCCGAACGAATTCGCGCAGATGCTCGACAGCTCGGGACAGGTCAACGCCTTGGTCGGAGAGGTCTCGCGCCGCAAGGCCCTGGCCGCTGCACTGGCTGGTGCTGTCGTCAAGGACACTGCAGGCAACGTCATCGACATGGAAGAGTTCACCTCTCCTGCTGAGGAAGAGGCACCTGAAGGTGCCGAGGAATCAGACGCGACTGTCGTTGCTGAAGGCGACGACGAGAACTGATTTCGCACCGCCTCGGCGGTGACAGGGCCGACAACGGTGGGCACGGGAGATATTCCGTGCCCACCGTTTCGCTATTCTGTGACCACCCATTCGCAAATGTGGACCGGTCGGCCCCAGTCGGCTGCACTCCGGCCTGTCCCGATTCGGCTGGCCACAATTGGGGCGGCAGGTGCGAGCTCAGACTTGGGCGAATTCTGTGCCCGATCACGCTGATGGCGAACACAGGCGCTCCGACGGACTAAATCCGACCGGTGAGCAGTTAGAGTCCATATCAAGCCAACCAAAGACCAACAGGAGTGAAACGTGAGCGCACATGAAATGACAGCGCCCGTCGGCCTCGACGCCGGTGGGGCAATGGGTCTCGATGACCATATTTTCAACCGCCTGCTCAAAGAGCGCATTATCTGGCTCGGTTCGGAAGTGCGTGACTCCAACGCCAACGCGATCTGTGCACAGATGATGCTGCTGGCTGCAGAGGATCCCGACGCGGACATCTCGCTGTACATCAACTCCCCGGGTGGCTCGGTCACCGCGGGAATGGCGATCTACGACACGATGCAGTACATCAAACCGGACGTGTCGACAGTGGCGATGGGCATGGCAGCTTCTATGGGACAGTTCCTGCTGTCCTCCGGTGCTCCGGGCAAGCGCTACGCCACACCTCATGCTCGTATTCTCATGCACCAGCCTCTGGGTGGCATCGGTGGTACAGCCACGGACATCAAGATCCAGGCTGAACTGATTCTGCACATGAAGAAGCAGATGGCCGAGCTGACCGCCGAGCAGACCGGCAAGTCGCTCGAGCAGATCCTTAAGGACAACGACCGCGACCACTGGTTCACCGCCGAAGAAGCCCTGGAATATGGCTTCATCGACAAGATGGTGGCCCGTTCGTCCGACGTCACCGACAACTGAGTGGGAGCCAAGGAAGAATGAATTCAATGAACTTTATGCCAGGGTCCACCGCCGGCAACATGCCGCAGTCCCGCTATGTCATGCCCCAGTTCGAAGAGCGGACTCCCTACGGTTTCAAACGCCAGGACCCCTACACGAAGCTCTTCGACGATCGCGTGATCTTCCTGGGAGTCCAGGTCGACGACACGAGCGCCGACGACGTGATGGCCCAGCTCCTGGTCCTCGAATCACAGGACCCTGACCGTGACATCACGCTGTACATCAACTCACCGGGCGGTTCGTTCACTGCGATGACCGCGATCTACGACACGATGCAGTACATCAAGCCGGAGATCCAGACGGTCTGCCTCGGTCAGGCCGCCTCGGCTGCTGCCGTTCTGCTCGCAGCTGGTACTCCGGGCAAGCGTTTGGCTCTGCCCAACGCTCGAGTCCTCATCCACCAGCCGGCGATGGAGGGTTCGGGCCAGGGCCAGGCCTCTGATATCGAGATCCAGGCCGCAGAGGTCTTCCGGATGCGTCAGTGGCTGGAGACGACCCTATCGAGTCACTCCAACAAGTCACCGGAGCAGGTCTCCAACGACATCGAGCGTGACCTCTTCCTCACCGCCGAACAGGCGAAGGACTATGGACTCGTCGATCAGGTGCTTACCTCCCGCAAGGCGGTCTGAGGCACACCGACAACTTCGGGCCCGGACAGTCGTCGACTGTCCGGGCCCGATGCCGTCTGTGCTGTGAAGTTGCCACAGGGTGAAGCGGCGAGTAGTTTGGGCCTTCTCGACAGCGTGGGTGCGTTCAACTTCTCCGACACACCGAATAGCGGTGCTGACGGCTCATGTCAGTCCCGTATGGGAAGCTATTGAGGTACAGGAAACACGAGCGGTAGAGTTGGGGCCAGGTGCCCCGGCGGAAGGTTGTGACAGTGGCTCGCAGTGCGGACGGAGCAGACCTGCTCAAATGTAACTTCTGTGGGAAATCCCAGAAGCAGGTTCGGAAACTCATCGCCGGACCTGGAGTCTACATCTGCGATGAATGCATCGGGCTGTGCAACGAGATCATCGAAGAGGAACTCAGCGAAGGCACCGCCGAGCATACCGAGATCGAGTTGCCCAAACCGCGCGAGATCTTCGACTTCCTCCAGGAATACGTCGTCGGTCAGGAACCTGCTAAGAAGGCCCTGTCCGTTGCCGTCTACAACCATTACAAGCGGATCCGCTCCCTGCAGAGTGACGAAGACACGAAGACTCTGGGCTCAGACGACACCGAAGTCGAGATCGCGAAGTCCAACATCCTCCTCGTAGGCCCCACCGGATCCGGCAAAACCTATCTCGCACAGTCACTGGCGAAGAGACTCGATGTGCCCTTTGCAGTGGCAGACGCGACAGCACTGACCGAAGCAGGATACGTCGGCGAAGATGTCGAAAACATTCTGCTCAAGCTCATCCAGGCCGCGGACTTCGACATTCAGAAGGCCGAACACGGCATCATCTACATCGATGAGATCGATAAGATCGCTCGCAAATCGGAAAACCCCTCGATTACCCGCGATGTCTCCGGCGAAGGCGTCCAGCAGGCGCTGCTGAAGATTCTCGAGGGTACACAGGCCTCCGTGCCGCCACAGGGCGGACGCAAGCATCCGCACCAGGACTTCCTCCAGATCGACACCACGAACGTACTCTTCATCGTTGCCGGCGCATTCGCAGGCATGGAGGAGATCGTTGCCGGCCGAAAGGGCAAACACGGCATCGGATTCGGCGCACTCCTGCAGTCGAAGAACGACGAAGAAGACCTCTACGCCGATATCCTGCCCGAGGATCTGCTGAAATTCGGGCTCATCCCCGAATTCATCGGGCGGCTGCCAGTGCTGGCCACCGTCTCCACACTCGATCGTGCCGCCCTGATATCTATCCTCACAGAACCGAAGAATGCTCTGATCAAGCAGTACCAGCGCATGTTCGAGTTCGACAATGTCGAACTCCGCTTCGAGACCGACGCATTGGAAGCCATCTCCGACCTCGCGCTCCTGCGCGGCACCGGGGCACGTGGTCTGCGGTCTATCTTGGAAGAGGTTCTGCAGTCGGTCATGTTCGATGTGCCCTCCCGGGAGGACATCGCCGAGGTGGTCGTGACCAGAGACGTCGTGGAAAAGAATGCCGCCCCGACGCTGGTGCCTCGCGAGCAGCCTCGAACATCCAAAAAATCAGCCTGACCCGTCTCATTAGATGAGGCTGTTCGCTGACACCCGGCCTCTGAAATACGTCAACTTCCGTCGGCTGTGGTTGGCCAATATAGTCACCGTCATCGGTGCTCAGATGACGGTGGTTGCCATTCCCGCGCAGATCTATCACATCACCGGATCCTCCGCCTACGTGGGTCTCAGCGGCGTCTTCGGTCTGATTCCCCTCGTCATCTTCGGGCTTTGGGGTGGTTCACTGGCCGACGTCATCGACCGTCGCAAACTGCTCATCATCTCCACTGTCGGGCTGATCATCGCCAGCTCACTGTTGGCTCTCATCGCCTTGACGCAGCTGGACAACGTGTGGCTGCTGCTGTGCGTGTTCTCCTTGCAACAGGCCTTCTTCGGCCTCAACCAGCCGGCTAAGGGTGCTCTCCTTCCGACGATCATTCCGCTTGAGCTTCTTCCTTCTGGCAACTCGCTCAATATGACTGTTATGACGCTGGGCGCCGTGGCCGGACCGATCATCGGTGGGGCACTGATTCCGGTCGTCGGCTACCAGATGCTCTATGTCGTCGACGCACTGTTCCTGGCGACGACTCTCTACGCGGTGATGCGTCTGCCTGCATTGGTGCCTTTGAAACAGCCCGACACCCGCTCCGGTTTCAAGGGAGTCATCGACGGCTTCCGCTACTTGGGAACGAACACCGTGGTCATGGTCTCGCTGCTGGTCGACGTGATCGCCATGGTGTTCGGTATGCCCAGGGCACTGTTCCCACAGATCGCGGCCGAGACCTTCAATGGACCGCCCGCCGGAGGCATTGTGTTTTCGCTGCTGTTCGCATCCTTGGCGGTAGGCAGCGCACTGGCAGGAATCTTCTCCGGTTGGGTCTCCCGCATCGAACGGCAGGGCCTGGCGGTGATCACTTCGATCATCGTTTGGGGTGTCGCGATGTCGCTGTTCGGCCTGTCCTTGGAGTTCGCCTCCGGGTATTGGACGGCAGCCCTGATCTTGGCACTCCTCGGTCTGGCCATCGGCGGCGGCGCCGACATCATCTCCTCTGCCTTCCGCTCCACGATGCTGCAGGAGGCTGCCAGTGATGATATGCGTGGACGCATGCAAGGTGTCTTCATCGTCGTGGTCGCAGGCGGGCCCCGCATAGCTGATGTGCTGCATGGGACGGTCGCTGAGTTCACGAACACGACGGTTGCCTCCGCCGGAGGAGGCCTCATGGTCATCGTGCTGGTCCTCGCCTGTGCGCTCTTCTTCCCGACGTTCCGCCGTTACCGGGTGGAACGTGGGGGAGAGCAGCAGTCGCGCACGTCGGTGACCTGAGGGGTCTAGTCGAGAAGACGTTTAGTCGAGACAGCGAACCCGAGGTGGCCCGGAAGTTGATCCGGGCCACCTCGGTCTCGTATGAGCCTGATCAGGCTTGAGGAGTGTACACAGCATTCTCAGCGGGCTGGACGACGACGAATCCGGGGCCGTGGAAGGCAAGCTGGATCGATTCGCCCGAGCCACGACCGAAGAAGGTTCCCACGCTGACATCCGTCTTGATCTGCGGTGCCAAAGACGAGGACCAGCACACCGCGGCCTGCGGGTCGACGAACGTCGGCTGCTGGGAACAGTCGAGGACCATCGGTTCGCCCTTGCAGCAGATGGCGGCGGTGCCTGCGCCGCTGAGTTCGAGGTTGAACAGGCCTGAGCCGCTGGCCATGGCTCCTATTCCGCCCTTGATACGTTTGATCTCCCAATTGAGGGCATCATCGAAGGCCAGCAGGTTCGCGGTATTGACCGTCAGTGCATCCTGCTGGCCTTCCAACGCCATCATGAAGATGTTCGAGGCCTCACGCGCGAAGAATACTTCGCCATGGCCCTCGACCTTCATCACATTGCCGCCCTCACCTGTGGCGGCCTTCTTCATGAACTGTCCCACCGACTTCGAACCCTGGTGAGCGAAATGGACATCGCCCTGATACGCAACCATGGCGCCTTTCGTAGCGATCATGGGTGTATTGGGCGTGATGACTGTGCGCAGCATCTTGTTCGACTGCAGAGTCCAGCGTTCCTGGTTCTGGATCTCTGCATTTCGCTTGGAAAAGAGTTCACTTCTCATAGTTCAAGGGCCTTTCGTCCATGAAGAAGCCATGCACTCCTTCAACTATCGAATCCATCGTATGTGTCCGGACCCCATAGAGACCGGAGAACTCTGTGTTGATCTTGGAACAAACGCTGGTCGCGGGAAGGTCCGGAACACTCAGTCCTGATCGACGAAGTCGATCGCGGCAACCGTGATCTCCTCACCCTCTTCCTCAGTGACGAGATTCTGGATGCGTCCAGCGGCCATCAGATCGTTCTGTGCGCTGCCGATTGCGGAGACCACAGGTGCAGGCGCATGGATGGTCAGGCTGGCCACCTGAGTCTTCTGAGACACCTTCGCCTCGGTCTTCGTCCGCCGGATCTCTGTGAGCACGGAGGCGACAGAGACCAGCAGGTCCGGATCCACAGACGTTTCCGGATGGGCCAGCTGTTCGTCTTCGGGCCACGGTGACCGGTGCACAGATCCCGTCCGCCACCATGACCAGACCTCTTCGGTCACGAAGGGCATGATCGGGGCGAACAGACGCAGAAGCACGTCGAGAGCGGTGGCGAGCGTGACGTGAGCGGAGAGCTGGTCGTCCTCGCCCGCGGCACCGTAGGACCGGTCCTTGACGAGCTCGACGTAGTCATCGGTGAACTCCCAGAAGAAGCTCTCCGCGGCACGCAGAGCGTGCGCGTAGTCGTAGGCCGCCATATGAGCCGAAGCGGTTTCGACCACATCGGCGAGCTTCTTGAGCAGCGCACGATCGAGATCGTGCGTCACACATCCGAGCTGGCCGACCAGCCCGGAGTGCACGCCCTGGGCCAAAGCGAACTTCGACGCGTTGAGCAGCTTCATCGCCAGTCGGCGCCCGATCTGCATCTGCGTCACGTCATAGGCGGTGTCAGAACCCAACTTGGCGCTGGCGGCCCAGTAGCGCACCGCGTCGGGACCGAATCCCGGCTTCGACTCGCCGAGTATGTCTGAGGGGACAACGACGTTGCCCTTCGACTTCGACATCTTCTTGCGGTCCGGATCGAGAATCCATCCGGACAGACCGGCATGCTTCCACGGAGCGGCATCATTGAGCGAGTTCGCCCGGACGACAGTCGAGAACAGCCAGGTGCGGATGATGTCGTGACCCTGGGGCCGCAGGTCGAAGGGGAATACCTTGGAGAAGAAGTCCTCGTCGCGGCTCCAACCGCCCAGCAGCTGCGGGGTCAGCGACGACGTCGCCCAGGTGTCGAGGACATCCGGGTCGGCGGTGAAGCCGCCGGGCACGTCACGCTGGTCGGCCGTGAAGCCGGCCGGCACCTCGGCGATGGGGTCGGTGGGCAGAGATTCGGGAATGATCGGATCCGAGTAATCGGGTTCCCCGGCCGAATCCAAGCGGTACCACAGCGGAATCGGAACGCCGAAGTAGCGTTGGCGAGAGACCAGCCAGTCACCGTTGAGATTTTCCACCCAGTTCTCGTAGCGCGAGCGCATGAACGCGGGATGCCACTCGATCTCGCGACCACGGGCAATGAGCGCATCGCGAAGTTCAGCCGAACGTCCGCCGTTGCGGATGTACCACTGGCGAGAGGTGACGACCTCGAGGGGTTTGTCGCCCTTCTCGTAGAACGGCACAGGATGGGTGATCGCTTCGATCTCACCGATGAGGTCACCGGATTCGGCGAGCATCCCGGCGATGTCCTTGCGGGCGGTGAAGGTGGTCTTACCCGCCAGCTTCTCGTAGTTGGCGACAGCATCTGTCTTCGGTGATGCTGCGATCCATTCGGGGACTTCGAGGCTGAGTCGACCGCCACGGTTGATGACCGCACGTGTGGGCAGGTCGAGTTCACGCCACCAGGTGACGTCGGTGAGGTCACCGAAGGTACACACCATGGCGATGCCGGTGCCCTTGTCCGACTTGGCAAGTTCATGGGCGCGGACTTCGACGCTGACTCCGAAGAGCGGTGAGACGACCCGGGTGCCGAAGGACGAGGCGTAACGTTCGTCCTCGGGGTGGGCCACGAGCGCGACAACGGCAGGAATGAGCTCCGGACGGGAAGTGAGGATGACGATCGCTTCCGCCGAGGTGTCGGCAAGGCCGTCGCTGCCCTCAGGGTAGAAGTTGACTTTGTGGTAGGCGCCGTCCTTCTCCCGGTCTTCGAGCTCTGCCTGTGCAACGGCGGTGCCGAAGGTGACGTCCCACATGGTGGGTGCGTCCTGAGAGTAGGCATGGCCGTTCGCGAGATCGGCGAGGAAAGCCTTCTGGCTGACCGAACGCGAGGTGTCATCGATGGTGCGGTAGGTGTAGTTCCAGTCCACGGACAAGCCGGTGGAACGGAAGAGGTGTTCGAAGATCTGCTCGTCCTCGGCCGACAGAGTCTCGCAGAGTTCGATGAAGTTCTGACGGGAGATCTTGACGAAGTCACGAGAGTTCTTCGACGGCTTCGCAGGTGGCTCGAAGCTCGGGTCGTAGCTTTGGGTAGGATCGCAGGTCACGCCGTAGTAGTTCTGGACGCGCCGTTCCGTCGGCAGACCGTTGTCATCCCAGCCCAAGGGGTAGAACACGTTCTTGCCCTGCATACGCTGATACCGAGCGATGATGTCGGTCTGAGTGTAGGAGAAGACGTGGCCGACGTGCAGAGACCCGGAGGCGGTGGGTGGGGGAGTGTCGATCGAATAGACCTGCTCGCGATCCGTATCGACGTCGAAGGCATAGACTCCGCTGTCGCTCCACGCGGCGTCCCATTTGTCCCGAAGTCCCTCAAGAGCCGGCTTATCCGGCAGGTTCACTGACTCGTGCGTCGAGTCCGAAAAGGCAGGTGTGTTCATAATTCTTGATTTTCTCACCCGGGAGGCCTGGGGCCAAACCGGTCAACCGGCGTGAGTGAACTTCAGCCATCCGATGCAGCGACCTAGTTCGTTTGGGACCGTGACACACACTGAATGGAGCGTGAGATGCTTCGGCGGCCGAAAATGAGATTATTGGACCATGGCGCCCTTGGACAGAATCGGATCAGAGAACCTGCCCCCTACCTCGACCGCGTGGATGAACCCCGCTCGCGCGATCGCGATCGTGGCAGTCGTCGCCATCCATTCGCTGGGAACCGTCGTTGAAGAGAACTACGCAGGAATGGGACCCGACTGGTGGGTCGCCAACGGTTTCGACTCCGCCGCCAGATGGTCAGTTCCCGTGTTCATCATGATCTCCGGCGCACTGGCTTTGGACCCGGCGCGGGGCAATAAACCGCGCCGATTCCTCAGCAAACGCGTCTGGAGAATCGGGATCCCCCTCGTGTTCTGGACTGCCGTCTACGTCCTCTTCAGGCGCTTCTATCTGCTCCCGACCGATGACGGTTGGAACCCGGGAATTGCCATCCTCACCGGTTCGCCGTTCGTACAGCTCTACTTCCTCTACGTACTCGCCGGGCTGACTCTGCTGACACCGTTCTTCCGGCTGCTCAGTGTCCACGGTTCGCGGCGACTGCAGTGGGGGACGGGACTCATCTTCCTCGGGATCGGGATGCTCGACCAGTGGGCGAGCATCATCTTCGATGTGGGTGAGGCCAATATCGCCACCCGGTTCCTGCCGATGGCCGGTTTCTACATCCTCGGCTGGGTGCTCCGGGACGTGGTGCTCCCCTTCCGCGGCGTCGTGCTGTCTTGGCTGGCGCTTGCCGGTTCGATCGCGATGACCATCGTCTGGGCCGGACTCGGCCCGGGCGAAAAACCGTGGGTATTCCCCTACGAGTACCTCTCACCGGGAGTCGTCATCGCCTCTCTGTCCGCCTACCTCCTGCTCCACCATCACATGAATCACGGATTCCGCCTTCTGCACTGGTTCTACCCGTACTCCTTCGGTGTGTTCCTGCTCCACCCGCTGGTGCTCTACCCGGTGCGCAACGAGATGGGTCTGCCGACGACCGTGTCTGGTGTTCTTATCCACGCGATCGCGATGCCGCTCGTCTACACGGTCATCTGTGCTGCCGTGACGTGGCTGGCGGTCAAGATTCCCGGCGTGCGCGCCGTATTCGGCGAAGGCGGTCCCCGCAATCCACATTCGAAGCCGACTCCACGCCCTGCTGGAACAAGCAAGATCAGTCCCAGGCAAGAACCGGAAGAGATACGGAAATCGGATCAGGTGAGTGATCCGGACGCCACCAGCGCTTAGCCCGTGACGTTCGGCTCTCAGCGTGTTACCTCCAGCGCTGTGTTTGTCGATCCGTCCGGCAGACTCGGATGGCACTCCGTAGACTGAACAATGGCCCCAACGTGCAGGGTCTCAAGCAGATGGTGGAAGCCCGCGGGAAGTTGCACACCTGGAACCACGAACAACGACGAAGAAGCATGGAGAAGCACAGCGATGGAAACACTCAGAGCAGTCGTGACAGGCGCGAGTTCGGGAATCGGTGCGGCAACGGTTCGCCAGCTGCGAGAGCAGGGCTGGGACGTCGTCGCCGTAGCCCGGAGAGAAGAGAAGCTGCAGGCACTGTGCGAAGAGACCGGTGCCAGCTATGTCGTGGCCGACCTGACCGACGATGCCGCAGTGGCAGCTCTTACCGCCGAGGTGCTGGCTGGGGGACCGGTGCACTCTCTGGTCGCCAACGCGGGAGCTGCCTACGGCACCGACACCGTCGCTGAATCCTCAGTCGAGGGTTGGCGTGACATGTTCGACGTCAACGTCCTCGGAGTGCTGCGAGTCGTCAAGGCATTCCTTCCCGCATTGATCGAATCCGGGCGCGGAGACATCGTCGTCATGTCCTCGACCGCCGGACACCAGGCATACGAAGGCGGGGGCGGGTACGTTGCCGCCAAGCACGGTACACACTCGATCGCAGCGACGCTGCGACTCGAGCTCGCCGGTGAACCAGTGCGCGTCATCGAAATCGCCCCCGGCATGGTCGCCACCGAAGAGTTCACTCTGAAACGAGTCGGTGGAAGCCAGGACAAAGCCGACAAAGTCTACGCAGGGGTGGAAAATCCACTCACCGCAGAAGACGTCGCCGATGCCGTGGTCTATTCCCTGACCCGACCACACCACTTCAACGTCGATCTGATGGTGATCAGACCGATCGCGCAGGCCGCACAACACAAAGTCGCACGCAATCAGGGCCTCTGAACACGGACAACCCGGGTCTCTGAACACGGATAATCAGGGTCATTGAACACGAGGGGTCAGAGACCTACACAGACTCGATCACGGACTACCCGGATACGGCGAATGGTCGACACCCCGGGCCACGGTATACGATTGAGGGTGCATCGATCCGGCCATCACCGGGGAGCATCCGGAAGAACAGTGCGTTCGATCCTCGCCGAAGACTTCGGCAGGTCAGTGCGCACCCAGTAGAACCGGGCGGTTGGACCCGTCATCACTCCGGCTATGAGCGATCTGCCGATCGTCTGTCTCACCCGACAGTCGTTGAAAGCGGATAAGCGAGGTGGTACCGCGGCAGACATGTCGTCCTCGTGACAGTGACCGCAGTGACTCAAAAGGACGCTCATGACGCAACCGTTGTATCCCAAGGTATCGACCTCGGCCTTCGGCCTCAGTGCCTCGCCGGATTTCCCCGCCATCGAAGAGGCAGTGCTCGCCTACTGGCAGCAAGACGAGACATTCCAAGCCTCCATCGACCAGCGTGATGCCGGGCAGAATGGTGAGAACGAGTTCGTCTTCTATGATGGCCCTCCCTTCGCCAACGGACTGCCCCACTACGGTCACCTGCTGACCGGATACGTCAAGGACGTTGTCCCGCGCTTCCAGACCATGCGCGGTAAGAAGGTCGATCGCCGTTTCGGTTGGGACACCCATGGCCTCCCCGCAGAGCTTGAGGCCGAGCGTCAGTTGGGCATCACCGATAAGTCTGAGATCAGCGGAATGGGCCTGGCCGCATTCAATGACACCTGCCGTTCCTCTGTGCTGAAATACACGAAGGAATGGGAAGAGTACGTCACCCGCCAGGGTCGGTGGGTCGATTTTGAGAACGACTATAAGACGCTGAACGTCGAATACATGGAAAGCGTGATCTGGGCGTTCAAGCAGCTCTGGGACAAGGGTCTCGTGTACGAGGGCTACCGCGTCCTGCCCTACTGCTGGAAAGACCAGACTCCGCTGTCGAACCACGAGCTGCGGATGGACGACGATGTCTACAAGTCGCGCCAAGACCCTGCCGTAACCATCGGCTACAAGCTCAAAGAGTCCGACGAATGGGTCCTCATCTGGACCACGACGCCATGGACTGTTCCGTCCAACCAGGCTGTCGCGATCAACCCTGAGATCCCACTGGTCGCCGTCGTCGCTGGTGAGGACGGCGCTGCGGAACTGCAGGGTAAGACCCTGATTCTTGCCGAGGCCCGCCTCGGCACCTACCAGCGTGAGCTGGGGGAGAACCCCGAGGTGCTGCGCACATTCTCCGGCAGTGAACTCCTCGGACGCGAATACGAGCCTGCCTTCCCGTACTTCGAAGGCCGACAGGAAGAATTCGGCGAACGGATGCACACCATCCTCGAAGCCGACTTCGTCACGACCGACGAAGGCACCGGAATCGTCCACCAGTCTCCAGCCTTCGGCGAAGAGGACAAGGACCTCACCGACTCCTACGGCATCACTGCGGCCCGTCCTGTCGACGACGCCGGCTGCTTCGACTCCACGGTGGCCGACTACGCAGGCCAGCAGGTCTTCGACGCCAACAAAGCCATCATCAAGGACCTGCGCAATTCCACTGGTCCGCTGGAGGGTCGCTCGGCGCTGCTCGTCCGTCACGAATCCTACGAACACTCCTACCCGCACTGCTGGCGCTGCCGCAATCCGCTGATCTACCGCGCCGTGTCCTCCTGGTTCGTCCGGGTGACCGAGTTCAAGGACCGCATGGTCGAACTCAACGAACAGATCAACTGGGTGCCCGACAACGTCAAGCACGGACAGTTCGGGAAATGGCTGGAGAACGCACGAGACTGGTCGATCTCGCGCAACCGCTTCTGGGGTTCACCGATCCCGGTCTGGACCTCCGACGACCCTTCGTATCCCCGCACCGATGTGTACGGATCACTGGCCGACATCGAAGCCGACTTCGGGCGCCTGCCGCTCAATGACCAGGGCGAAGTCGACCTGCACCGGCCCTGGGTCGACGACTTGGTCCGACCCAACCCTGACGATCCGACCGGTCAGTCGATGATGCGCCGTATCCCTGAGATCTTCGACGTCTGGTTCGATTCAGGATCCATGAGCTACGCCCAGGTCCACTACCCGTTTGAGAACTCGGAATGGTTCGACAACCATTTCCCGGCCGACTTCATCGTGGAGTACGTCGGACAGACGCGTGGCTGGTTCTATCTACTGCACGTGCTTTCGACAGCGATCTTCGATCGTCCTGCATTCACCAACTGCATTTCCCACGGCATCGTCTTGGGCTCAGATGGACAGAAGATGTCGAAGTCGCTGCGCAACTACCCTGACGTCAACGAGGTCTTCGACCGTGACGGCTCCGATGCGATGCGTTGGTTCCTCATGGCTTCATCCATCCTGCGCGGCGGCAACCTCGTCGTGACAGAGCAGGGTATCCGTGACGGCGTGCGACAGGTCGTTCTCCCGCTGTGGAACACCTGGCAGTTCTTCGCCACCTATTCCAACACCGCAGACGGAGCCGATGGCGAGAAGGCCGGGTACCAGGCCAAAGCCCGCTACTATTCGAGCCAGGTGCTCGACCGGTACCTGCTGGCGAAGACCCACGACCTGATCGCAGACTTCGCAGACGCAATGGAGGGCCTCGACATCTGGGCGGCCTGCGAACTGGTTCGCAGCTACCTCGATATGCTCACCAACTGGTACGTGCGCCGCTCCCGTCGTCGTTTCTGGGACGGCACCGAGGAAACACATGAGTCCTTCGACGTCTTTTCCACCTGCCTCGAAGCCTTCTGCCGTGTGGCGGCCCCGCTGCTGCCGTTCACTGTCGAAGAGATCTATCGCGGACTGACCGGTGAGAGGTCGGTTCACCTGGCTGATTATCCGGATGCCGGCCTGTTCCCCGCTGATGCCGATCTCGTGTCCGCAATGGACCTGACGCGTGACATCTGCTCAACTGCCTCATCGGTGCGCAAAGCCAACCAGCTGCGGGTGCGCCTGCCGCTGGCCAAGCTCACCGTTGCCGATGACACCGACCTGGGCAGCGAGTTCACTGACATCATCTCCGATGAGCTCAACGTCCGTGAGGTGGAAGTCCTCGATGTCGCCGAGGCGGAAGCTGCCGGGTTCTCCCTGTCACAGAATCTTGTGGTCAATGCCCGCGCCGCCGGCCCCAGGTTGGGCAAGCAAGTGCAGCAGGTGATCAAAGCCTCGAAGACCGGCGATTGGTCGGTCGCCGACGACGGCACGGTCACCAGCGGCGGCATCGATCTGGTCGAGGGCGAATACTCTCTGGATTCCGTGGCAGAATCCGGCACGGAGGGGATGGAACTCGCCGCGCTCGACACCGGCTTCCTGGCACTCGACACACGAGTCACCCCCGAGCTCGAGGCCGAAGGCGTCGCTCGTGACACGGTTCGTGCCATCCAGGGAATCCGCAAGCAGCTGGACCTGCACATCTCCGATCGGATCACAGTCGTCATCGAGGCGGAGACGGACCTGGCAGCCGCGCTGAGAGCCCACCAGGCACTCATCGCCGGTGAGACACTGGCCGCCTCACTCGACTTCGCTGACGTCGACGGTGCGGGGCAGGTCTTCACCCCTGAGGAACTGCCCGCCGGTACACGTCTCGCTGTGAGCCGAGCATGAGCCCGGACGAGCGCGTCGAGACTCCAGATTCCCAGATCGTCCGCGTCTATGCAGCACTGCTGGCGCGGGCTGGGGAGACTCAGATCGAAGTCCGACTCGATGCGACCCGACGTGCCTGTGAGCTCCTCGGTGACATACACCAGGCGGCACCGGTCATCACCGTCACCGGCACGAACGGCAAAACCTCGACCGTTCGGATGATCGATTCGATCGTGTCCGCTCACGATCTGCGAGTGGGCCGGTTCACCAGCCCGCACCTGCATTCTGTGACCGAGCGGATCTCCGTTGACGGCGGTCCTGTCCCGGACGAGACCTTCGTCCGCATCTATGACGAGATCTCACCGGTGCTCGACCTCGTCGATGCGGAACTCGTTGCCGAAGAGCGCGGAAAGCTGACGTTCTTCGAGGCGCTGACGATCCTGGCTTTGTCCGTGTTCGCCGATGCCCCCGTCGACGTTGTGGTGACCGAAGTGGGCATGGGCGGCGAATGGGATTCGACGAACGTCGCCGATGCTCAGGTCTGCGTCTTCACAAAGGTCGGTCTTGATCATCAAGAGTTCCTCGGCGACACGCTTACCGAGATCGCCACCACCAAGGCCGGAATCCTCAACCGCAGTCTCGACCCCTCACCAGCACCGAATCCGGTCGCTGTCATCAGTGCACAGGCCGAAGAGGCACAGACTGCCTTGGACGCCGAGGTGGAGCGCCGAGGTATTCTCGCGCTGACTGAGGAACGTAATTTCCGTCTGCTCGACCGCACCCGCGCCGTCGACGGACAGCTCATCACAGTGCAGGGAATTCGTGATGTCTACACCGACATCTTCGTGCCGCTGCACGGCATCCATCAGGCACACAACGCCGCTGTGGCCGTGGTCGCGGCCGAGGCGTTCCTCAGCGATGAGGACAAGCCGCTCGTCCTTGACACAGTGGCCGAAGGTCTGTCTCATGTGACGTCTCCTGGACGTGCCGAGCTTGTTCGCACGGGCCCGGCCGTGGTCGTCGACGGGGCGCACAACCCCGACGCAGCCCACGTGCTGGCCGAAACCATCACCGAAGCATTCGACTTCGACTACACCGTGATGGTCCTGGCCATGTTCGCCGACAAGGACATCCTCGGCGTACTTGAGGAGCTCCACCGCATTGCCGATGTGTTCGTCGTCAGCCAAGCGTTGAATTCCCGGTCTATGGATGCCCATGAGTTGGCAGAGTCCGTCCGCGAATGGGTGGATGAGGACTCGGTGATCGAGACACCGGATCTCAATGCGGCGCTGATGAAGGCCATCGACCTGGCGAACAATTCAGGGGCGACGAGTCCAGGAATCGTGGTCACAGGGTCACTGCATACAGTGGCCGAGGCACGTCTGCTGCTGGGCAAGGAGGAATGAGCTGATGAAGTCGAAGTTTCCCGTCCTCTGCGGGTCAATCCTGATCTGTGAGCTTTTCATCGTCTACTTCGCAGTGCTCACCGCCTATGGGTTGGAAGTGAAGGCCGCAGGGTCTCTGAGCCTGGGCCAGCTCCTCCTCGGGGCCTCCGTGATCGCGGTTCTGGCGATCGTGGCGGTG
This sequence comes from Brevibacterium sp. FME17, assembly GCF_014897515.1. Classification (NCBI taxonomy): domain Bacteria; kingdom Bacillati; phylum Actinomycetota; class Actinomycetes; order Micrococcales; family Brevibacteriaceae; genus Brevibacterium; species Brevibacterium sp. FME17. Next base: position 92,766 of record NZ_JABUYD010000013.1, on the reverse strand, counting down.
GTGCTGCTGCCACGTCGGATCGGCCAGAAACGGCCTGGCGTGGCGCTGGGCTGGGTCGTGCAGATCCTTCTGCTGGCCTCGGGATTCCTCGTCACCTCGATGTTCTTCGTCGCAGCGATCTTCATCGCCATGTGGGCGGTGTCGGTGTACTGGTCGGCACGGATCGACAGAGAAGTGGCCGAACGGGCCTGAACCGCCTGGGCGGTTGATATCAATGACCTCAACGGCGGTTAAACTATGACCGCCGATCATCGCACAAACGAAAAGGACCGGAATGGAACGCACTCTCATCCTCATCAAGCCCGATGGTGTCGCGCGTGGACTCGTGGGACAGATCCTCGCTCGGATCGAAGCCAAGGGGTACGCCATCGACGCGCTGTCGCTGCGGACCGCGACCGCGGAGGAACTCTCCGCTCACTACGCGGAGCATGAGGGCAAACCCTTCTACCAGCCCCTCGTCGACTTCATGTCCGAAGGACCGATCGTTTCGATCATCGCCTCCGGCCAGGGCGTGATCCCCGGGTTCCGCTCACTGGCAGGTGCAACCGACCCCACGGCAGCAGCGCCCGGCACGATCCGCGGCGACCTGGGCCGCGACTGGGGCGAGAAGGTTCAGAAGAACCTCGTGCACGGATCCGATTCCGTTGAATCTGCCGAACGCGAGATCGGAATCTGGTACTCCGCCTGATCCCTCTGCGCACAGACGCGGGTGCCCTGCGGCAGAGCTTTCTCGGAAGAATCTGCGGCAGGACACCCGCGTCTTTTCAGTTCAGGACTTCGGTTCAGATCAGAGTCGAGAAGAAGTTCCAGAACTGGACGACGATGCTGGCCGCGATGACGAGCATCCACAGAACGAAGATCGCCACGTTCTCCTTGGCCAAGACCCTGGCGATCGGATTCTGGGCGAGCCGAGCACCGAAATTGCCGGCCAGAACATTGTGGGACGTGACTGCGACGAACATCGGGATCGTCATCGTCCACACCACCATGCACCAGGGGCAGCCGACGCCGATCTTGAAGATCGAGATATAGAACAAGAACATGACGAGCGCGGTGCCGAGAGCGAGGCCGATGTTGAGCCCGACCATCACCCACCGCGGGATCTTCGCTCCGGCCAAAAGCAACACGCCGAGGAGCAGAGGGAATATGAAGGCTCCGATTCCCAGAAGCTGGTTGGGAAAGCCGAAGAGCTGACTCTCAGGAGCCTCCATCACCGATCCGCAGGAGAAGAACGGGTTGAGGTCACAGGAGAGCACCGCGTTGGGATCTTCCAACTTCTCGTACTTCTCGACGGCCAAAGCGAAGGACGCCAAGAAGCCGACGACGGAGGCCACAATGAGGAAGATGCCGAGACTCGTCGGTCGCAGCACCCAAGATCGGGTCTGCGGTACCACGTCGATGTCGTCGTCAGGAAGAGTGTCTGCGGTATTCACACTCTAAGAATGCCTCCCCAGGCACCGCTCGGCAAACGGTGGCTGCTGTGAAAAGTCGCAATCTCAGTGTGACGGAGACCATTTGCGGTCGACATCGGCGGAGGCACCCGGGCCGATCTGTGACATAATGATCGGACGGATACCTGCTCTCACACCGAGTAGGAGAAGTGCCTCCACCGAGTCGAGGGTATGACCTCGCAGGTCGACACCAAGAAGAGGCAGCACGGAAGGCCTACGCGCTGAGCGCGAGCTGGAAGTGCCATCCACAAGTTTCGGCCCGACTTGGGCCATGCAAGGATCCGAAGATCCGTGAGGTGTGGACGGAGTCTTCGGTCTGGGAGAAATAATGAATGACGCGTCGAACGACGGCAACGAAGGAACAGAGGGCATCCTCGCTGATCTCGCTAATCTGCAGCAGTCTGCGAACACCGCAGACTCCTCTCATGGGGATGTCGACGAAAGCATCAGGGAAAAGCTCGATACCATCGCCGAGGCTGCTGAATCTCTGCGTATTCCTGAATCGAATGATGATGACTCGGACGAGGACGTCGATGACGTTCCCGCACAGAAGTCCGCTGCACCGAAGAAGGCACGCGACGCCGTAGCCAACCGAGGACTCGTATTCGAACAGTTCGTCCGTGAACCGGGCGGGGAAACGCAGAATGCGACGAACAATGACCGGGGGAGCGAAGCGTACGATTCCTCTGACGCTGACGACGATTCCGCAGACGCCGCGACTGACGCTTCTCCAGCGCCGGCCCCAGCTCCTGCATTCGATCCCCGCAACCCATTCGCCGCACCATCGGCGGAGCCCGCACCAGCCCCCACCCCGCGCAGCGCACCCGCCGTGCCCCACGACGGCGGACTGATCTTCCAGGTGCCCAAGGCCGAACTGGCCCAGCCTGTTCAGGTCGAGGACGATAACTACGATTCTGATGACAGCGACGAGGACTACAACGATTCGGGCTACACCGAATCCGAATCATCTGGCAGCGAGAGCAACCGCGGCCAGAGTGACGACTCCGAGGACAACGACTCGAACGATTCCGGTGGCCGTCGTCGCCGCCGCGGCGGCCGGGGACGACGCTCCCGTGGACGCGATGACAACGGCAACGATTCCGACAACGACGACTCGGGGCAGTCCGCACACGATTCCGGCGACGATGATTCCGACTCTCACTCGAACAGTCGTGATTCTCGCTCCGGCAACCGTTCGGACAAGAAGAGTCAGCAGTCGGACTCGAACAAGTCGGACTCGAACAAGTCCACAGATAACAAAGCCTCTGACGACAAGAACTCCGGCCACCAGCCGGATAAGACCAACGACTCCGATGATGACGATAACGACGATGATGATGACAATGGTTCACGTCGCCGTCGTCGCCGCCGTTCACGCTCACGCAGCACCGACAATGACGAAGTGACCTCGTTGAAGGGCTCGACTCGCCTCGAGGCCAAGCGCCAGCGTCGTAAGGAAGGCCGCGAGGCAGGTCGTCGCCGCCCCGTCATCACCGAGGCTGAATTTCTGGCTCGTCGTGAGTCCGTCGACCGGACCATGCTCGTGCGGGAAAGCGGAGAGCAGACCCAGCTGGTCGTGGTCGAAGACGGAATCACCGTCGAGCACTACCTCAAAGAGAACCGCCAGCAGTCCTCTCTCATCGGCAATGTCTACCTGGGCAAGGTCCAGAACGTGCTTCCCAGCATGGAAGCCGCATTCATCGACATCGGCAAGGGCCGCAATGCTGTGCTCTACGCCGGTGAGGTCAATTGGGACGCTCTCGGCATGGACGGCAAGGCTCGTCGCATCGAGGTTGCTCTAAGCCCCGGCGACCCGGTCCTCGTCCAGGTCACCAAGGACCCGGTTGGCCACAAGGGTGCCCGACTGACCAGCCAGATCTCCTTGCCGGGACGCTTCCTCGTCTACGTGCCCGGCAACTCCATGACGGGCATCTCACGGAAGCTGCCCGACGTTGAGCGCAACCGACTGAAGAAGCTCCTCAAGGAACTCGTCGGTGACTCGAACGGAGTCATCGTGCGCACCGCGGCCGAAGGTGCCACGGACAAGGAGCTCAGCAGGGACGTCGAACGACTGGCGAATCGGTGGGAAACAATCGAGAAGAAGTCGAAGTCGACGAAGGTACTGGCCCCTCAGCTCCTCTACAGCGAGCCGGATATGATCGTGCGGATCATCCGCGATGTCTTCAACGAGGACTTCTCGTCTCTGGTCATCGACGGCGACAGCGCTTGGAACACCATCCACGAATATGTCGAGGCGGTGGCACCGGATCTGCTCGATCGCGTTCACCGCTACAGCGAGGACGAAGACATCTTCGACCACTACCGGGTCGAGGAGCAGGTGCAGAAGGCGCTGCAGCGTACTGTCAACCTTCCTTCCGGTGGTTCGCTGGTCATCGACCGGACCGAGGCCATGACGGTCGTCGACGTCAACACCGGTAAGTTCACCGGTTCAGGTGGAAACCTGGAAGAGACCGTGACCCGCAACAACCTGGAGGCGGCTGAAGAAGTCATCCGTCAGGTGCGTCTGCGTGACATCGGGGGCATCATCGTCGTCGACTTCATCGACATGGTCCTCGAATCGAACAGGGACCTCGTCGTGCGTCGACTCGTTGAGTGCCTGGGCCGGGACCGGACCAAGCATCAGGTCGCCGAGGTGACGTCTCTGGGTCTCGTGCAGATGACGCGTAAGCGCATCGGCACTGGACTCGCAGAGTCCCTGGTCAGCGCCGGGGCCGACCTTTCCGGTCGGGGGCTGTTGCTGCCGGGTTCAGAAGAGGACGGTTCGAAGGCCCACCACGGCAATCGGTCCGTATCCAACGACAACTCGAACAGCAAACGTGATCGCAAGCGCCGCGGTGACAACAAGCCGGCGGCGAAGTCCAGCGGCTCCGATATCCAGACCGATACCGCGACCAACGACGCCTCGCGTTCGGCCGTTGCCGCCATCGCAAAGGCCACCCTGAAGAAGGATGAGTCGCAGTCAAAGGACAACGAGAACTCACAGGACATCTCGGCGTCGAAAGGCTCCCAGTCGTCCACGAACTCTGAGTCGTCCAAGGGTTCGCAGGACAATGATTCCGCCGATGCAAACGGCGGTGGCAAATCGGGTCGATCCCGGACACGCAATAACCGTAAACGCTCGAATGCGAAGTCAGAGGGATCATCAGAGCCGACCCTGGACAAGTCCCCACAGGACACGTCCCCACAGAACACGGGCGATCAGGGCGAACCCGCCCAGGAGAAGCCTGCCCGGACGAAGCCTGTCAAGACGCAGAAGCCTGATGTGCCTGCTGCAGAGCTTCCGCTGATGATCGGAGCCGATACCGCTACCAAGGTGGCTAAGGCCGAACCGGTCAAGGCAGCTCCCCGTCAGAAGCCGAAGGCCAAGACTCAGCCGACAGACGAGAAAGCTCATCAGTCCTTGCCAGCCTCGTTCGTCATCATCGGCGAAGACTGAGCACCGTGTCCGCGCTCGTGTGACTGATTTGAGCCCGCGACCACGAGGCGTCCCGCCACTGATCACCATGATCAGTGGCGGGACGTTTCAGTTCTTGGCCTCTTGATTCCGCGTGGTGCTGATGGTCGGCTGGGCGGCCTGATCGCCGCAGAGAACGATCATCAGGTTCGACACGAGATCGCTGCGCTCGAGATGACCGAGCTTGACGATCCCACGGCCCTCGATCTGTTCGATGGCGGTCTCGACCATGCCGACGGCACCTTCGACGATGAGCTGACGTGCGGCAACGACCGCTGTGGCCTGCTGACGCTGGAGCATTGCACGCGCGATCTCTGCTGCGTATGCCAGCTGCGTGATGCGAGATTCGATGACGGTCACGCCAGCGGCGGCAACTCGAGCTGCGACCTCGTTGGAGAGTTTCGACGTGATCTCCTCCGCGTTGTCCCGTAGAGACATTCGGTTCGGATTGGAGGAATCATAGGCATAGGAATTCGCGATATGGCGGACAGCAGTCTCCGCCTGGATGGCCACGAACTCTTCGAAGTCATCGACCTCGAAGAGTGCCTGAGCGGTGTCCTGGACCTGCCATACGACGACGGCACCGATTTCGATGGGATTGCCGTCGAGATCGTTGACCTTTAGCGTGGACGTCTCATGGTTGCGGATGCGCGTCGAGACCTGAATCTTCGAAAAGAAGGGATTGACGAAGCGCAGACCGGACAGTCGCACCGTGCCGACGTATTTCCCGTACAGCTGGAGGACGACAGCGTTGCCGGGAGCCACGGATGTGCAGCCCTTGAACAGGAACAACGCTGCTATGAACACGACGACGCCGAGCACGATGAGGATGATCCCAACCATGGTCTGTGCCACGGTCATGATCAGTCCGAACAGTGCCAGCAGAAGTGCCAGAATCAACAGGACGACGCCGCCGACGATGGCGAAGTAGCCGGATACACCACCTGCTGAGCTCTCCCTGACTCGTTCGCCCTCGGCGGAGGCTATTCGGGCAGGTCCGCGTCGCCGCTGGTCGGGTGGAACTCCAGGGGGCCCCTGAGGTCCGGTCTGAGGGGGATGCTGTCGGCGTCCGGGGCCTGGTTGGCGCGGAGGCATGGGCTGTGATCCGGGCGGCTGGTTCGGGGGAGGCGTATGCTGTTGAGGGTTCTGAGTCATGATTTCAGTCTAGGACACAATGTGAGACATACATCTCACAACTGCCTTTTTGTGTGACGTAGGTAACAGTTGGGTAACTGTATACCCGACCGGCGCGATAGTGCTTGATACCTCTCGAGGGGTACGGCAGGTTATTGCACCATGAACCCTTTGTTATGGGCAGCTGACGCCCCCAAGTCCCCAGTGGATGATGCAATCAACTCGTGGTTTGATCCGATCGCCACCTTCTTCGGTGGGATCATCTTCTTTCCTATTACGCTTGGCCCTTTGTCCTTCCCCTTTGTGGTGCTCTGGCTCATCGGCGCCGCCTTGATCTTCACCATCTATTTCGGCTTCATCCAAGCGCGAGGATTCAAAGTCTCTCTCGAAGTCATCCGTGGAAAATATTCGTCCAAGGATGATCCGGGTGAGATCACCCACTTCCAGGCACTGGCCTCGGCGCTGTCCGGCACTGTCGGCCTCGGCAATATCGCGGGTGTCGGTGTGGCTATTGCCCTCGGCGGTCCCGGTGCTACCTTCTGGATGATCGTGGCCGGTCTTCTCGGCATGTGCACGAAATTCGTCGAGTGCACACTCGGAGTCAAATACCGAGAAATCGACGAGAATGGCGTCGTCTATGGCGGGCCTTTCAAGTACCTGCCTATCGCATTTCGCAAGTTCTCCAAGCCCATAGCTGGTCTGCTGACCGGAATCTTCGCAGTGTCCATCCTCATCTTCGGTGTCGTGGGCGGCGGGATGTTCCAAGCCAACCAGACGTTTGTTCAGGTTCGCACCGCCACGGGCGGCGCAGACGGTTTCCTCGCCGGTTCTTTGGCGTCATTGATCTTCGGAATCATCTTCGCTGGCCTTGTCGGTCTCGTGATTCTCGGTGGAATCCGGTCGATTGCACACGTGACCGACAAGCTAGTTCCCGCAATGGGCATCTTTTACGTTCTTTCCTGCCTGCTGGTTCTGGTCATCAACTTCGGCCAGATTCCGACTGCCATCGGACAGATCTTCGAGGGAGCGTTCGCGCCGCAGGGAATTGCAGGCGGCATCGTCGGTGTCATGATCATCGGGTTCCAGCGTTCGGCCTTCTCCAATGAAGCCGGCATCGGTTCGGCCGCGATCGCACACTCGGCGGTCAAGACTCGTCGGCCCATCTCGGAAGGCTTCGTTGCACTTCTCGAGCCCTTCGTGGACACCGTGATCGTCTGCACCATGACCGCACTGACGATCATCGTTGCCAACCAGCCTTCGTACACCAACGACCTCGGTCAGGGGGAGATCGGCGGCGTGGCGCTGGCGTCGGATGCCTTCTCAACGGTTGCCAGCTGGTATCCGGTGCTGCTGGCGATCGCGGTGGCTCTCTTCGCCTTCTCAACACTTATCACGTGGGCCTACTATGGGGAACGAGCCTGGGCCTATCTGTTCGGCAAGTCGAAGGGCGCGGTCACGGTCTTCCGTCTCCTCGTCTGCGTGTTCGTGGTCATCGGCTGCATCGCCAGCTTCAGCAAGATCGTTGAATTCGCCGATGCCGCACTGTTCCTCTGTGCGTTCATCAACATCCTCGGCCTGTACATGCTGATGCCTGTGGTCAAGAAGGAGATGAAGAAGTACCTGGCCGATCGGAAGGCTGGCACTCTGATGGACCTCGACACGAAGGACGCTGTTCCAGTGGAGGAGACGGTCTGAACCTGATCGCGGTTGAACCGTCTCTGCACTTCGGTGCAGGGGCGGTTTTCGCGTGGCGGTCCCAGTTCCACTCCAGCCTCGTTAGACTGGTGGATGTGGATCAGATCAATGACAAAACACGTGCCCAAGAGCGACTGTTGGAACTGCGCGGGAGCATAGACAACATCGACGCAGCGCTCATCCATCTGCTCGCCGAGAGGTTCAAGCTCACGGAGACGGTCGGTGAGCTGAAGGCCGATCACGGGCTGCCTCCTGCGGATCCCGCGCGGGAAGGCCGACAGGTCGCTCACCTTCGCCAGCTGGCCGAAGATGCCCACCTGGACCCGGAGTTCGCAGAGAAGTTCCTGACCTTCATTGTCGCCGAGGTGATCCGTCATCATGAGCGGATCGCTGAGACCCGAGAGGCCTGAGTTCCTGAGGTCCAACGGTTTGCCCAACGGCGGTCGAATCCATTAGACTTGATCGTCGGTGCGTGCTGCGCACCACGGCTGGTGATTCCTCTCAATGGGACACCTGGGGAAATCCTTCCTCGGGAGCCAAGGGATACACCGCCGTTCGTTTGTGTATGAACAGAAAGGGTTCGACCATGGTCTATGCCATTGTCCGTGCCGGTGGCCATCAGGAAAAGGTCAGCGTCGGCGACATCATCACAGTCAACCGAATGAAGGCGAAGGCCGGTGAAGGCGTCGAACTCGATGCAGTCCTCCTCGTCGACGGCGAGACTGTCACGACCGACGCAGATGCCCTGTCGAAGGTTGCCGTCAGCGCTGAGGTCGTCAACGAGCTTCGCGGTCCCAAGATCATCATTCAGAAGTACAAGAACAAGACCGGTTACAAGAAGCGTCAGGGCCACCGCCAGGACCTCACCCGTCTGAAGATCACGAACATCAAGTAAGAGGAGACTTCACATGTCAAGCAAAAAGGGAGTCAGCTCGTCCCGTAACGGCCGCGACTCGAACCCGCAGTACCTCGGTGTGAAGCGCTTCGGTGGACAGGTTGTGAAAGCCGGAGAGATCATCGTTCGTCAGCGTGGAACCAAGTTCCACCCAGGCGCGAACGTCGGACGCGGCGGAGACGACACGCTCTTCGCACTGTCTGCAGGAGCCGTGGAATTCGGCAAACGCAACGGTCGCAAGATCGTCAACATCGTCGGCGCTTGATCGACTAGTTCTGTTTTTCCCCTGCATAGGGGTCCATGAAGGGTGAGTCTCGAGACTCACCCTTCATCTGATATAAGGACATTATGGCCACCGAGTTCATAGACCGTGTCACAGTCCATCTTTCCGCCGGAAGCGGCGGCAACGGCTGCGCCTCGATCAGGCGCGAGAAGTTCAAACCTCTTGGCGGCCCTGATGGCGCCAATGGAGGTCAGGGCGGTGACGTGAAGTTCGTCGTCGACTCTCAGACCACTACGCTGCTGCCGCTCCACCACCGTCCGCACCTGACTGCGAACGACGGCGGCATCGGCAAGGGCGACCTGCGCCACGGTGCAGACGGGGGAGACCTCGTCATCGCTGTCCCCGAAGGCACGGTTGTGAAGAACCGGGACGGCGAGATCGTCGCCGACCTCGTCGACTCCGGCACCGAATTCGTCGCTGCTGCCGGTGGCCGTGGCGGTCTCGGCAATGCAGCCTTGGCCTCGTCCAAGCGCAAGGCCCCGGGCTTCGCGCTGCTAGGCGAGCCGGGCGAATCGCTGAGCTTGGTACTGGAACTGAAGACGATCGCGGACATTGCGCTCGTCGGCTACCCTTCGGCTGGCAAGTCCAGTGTCATCGCCGCGATGTCAGAGGCCAAGCCGAAGATTGCGGACTATCCGTTCACCACCCTCGTTCCCAACCTCGGCGTGGTCCAGGCCGGCGATGTCCGATACACCATCGCCGATGTGCCAGGCCTCATCCCTGGAGCGTCGGAAGGCAAAGGGCTCGGGCTTGAGTTCCTCAGGCATGTCGAACGCTGTGCAGCCCTCGTCCATGTCGTAGACATGGCCACATGGGAGCCGGGCCGTGATCCCGTGTCCGATCTGACCATCATCGAATCGGAGCTCGCCGCATATGCGGTCGACATCCACGACGGCAGCGGACTGCTGCCTTTGTCTGAACGTCCGAAGCTCGTGGCCCTGAACAAGATCGACATCCCCGACGGCAGTGACCTGGCAGATATTGTTCGCCCCGATCTGGAGGCCGCCGGTTACCGTGTATTCGAGATCTCCGCAGTTAGCCATGCAGGTCTACGGGAACTGTCATTCGCGATGGCTGAGCTGGTGTCGGCCGAACGTGAGCGCAGGGCGGAGTTCGAAGCAACTCCGCAACGTGTCGTTCTCCGGCCCAGAGCCGTTGATGATCGTGGCTTCCAGGTTCAGGCCGAAAGCGACGAGGACGGTCCGGTCTTCCGCATCCGCGGCGTGAAACCGGAGCGTTGGGTTCGGCAGACGGACTTCGCCAACGATGAAGCTGTCGGCTATCTCGCAGATCGTCTCGATCGTCTCGGTGTCGAAGAGTCTCTGTTCAAGGCTGGAGCCAAACCTGGTGACACAATTGTGATCGGGGGAGACGACGGCGTCGTCTTCGACTGGGATCCGACAAGTGTCGGCGGTGCCGAGCTGCTGGGCAGCCGCGGAACCGACCTGCGCCTGGACGATGATTCGCGGTCCACTCGCAAGGAACGTAAGGCCGCATTCCACGACCGAATGGATGCGAAGGCCGCAGTTCGTGCCGAGTTCGAAGAGGAGCGCCTGGCTGAGAATACTCAGCGCAGGCGCGAAGGATCCGTTCGTGCCGCCTCCGATCCAGAGTCCGGTCAGGAATGAGCGGGAGCCAGTCCACGGATTCTGGCAGCCTCTCGGCGCGAGCCGATGTCGCAACCGCCCGCCGCATCGTGATCAAGGTCGGCTCCTCGTCGCTGACCACCCTCGATGGGGGATTGGACGAAGCGAAGCTGATCGCTCTCACCGATGTGGTCGGAGCTCATCGCGCCGCTGGGCATGAGGTCATCCTCGTGTCTTCCGGCGCGATCGCGGCAGGGCTCGAACCTATGGGCCTGAGCAAACGACCCCGTGACCTTGCCACACAGCAGGCCGCTGCCGGGGTGGGTCAGGGTCTGCTCATGGCCGCCTACACCCGAGCACTCGGTCGATACGACTTGGTGCCCGGTCAGGTGCTGCTCTCGGCCGACGACCTGATCCGACGCACTCGGTACAAGAACGCCCAACGTGCCATCGACAAACTCCTCGCCCTCGGCACATTGCCGATCGTGAATGAGAACGATGCTGTGGCGACCGAAGAGATTCGCTTCGGTGACAATGACCGTTTGGCCGCTCTTGTGGCACACCTTTCGCACGCAGACGCCCTCGTGCTGCTCTCCGATGTCGACGCCCTGTATTCGGGGCCGCCCAACGTTCCGGGCTCCGTGCATATTTCGCAGGTGTCTTCCATCGCCGATCTCGGTGACATCGCCATCGGCGGCACCGGGGACGCTGGTACCGGGACAGGTGGCATGGCGACGAAGGTCGAAGCCGCTCTCATGGTCGCGGACTCGGGAATTCCCGCAGTGCTGACCTCGGCGGAGAAGATCTCAGCAGTCTTGAGCGGCGAACCTGTGGGCACATGGTTCTCAGTGACACACAAACGTCGAGGGACCCGACTGCTCTGGCTGCGCCATCTGGCTCGCACCTTCGGCTCGGTGACCATCGACAACGGTGCAGAATCAGCTGTGCTCTCCCGAGGAACCTCTCTCCTGGCTGCCGGCGTGACCGACGTGACCGGGGACTTCGAAGCTGGAGACCCCATCGAAATCAGGAACCTCGGTGGTGAAGTCATCGCTCGGGGCATGACGAACTTCTCATCGCACGAACTACCCGGGATGTTCGGGCTGTCCACGGATGAACTTGGCACCCGACTAGGAAATGATTACCGTAAAGAGGTCATCCATCGCAATGATCTCGTACTCACTCACGTGAGCGGGGGGAGATAGTCCATGACCGCTGTATCCGAGATACATCCGAAGACCGTTCGGGGAGTCACCAGAGTCGTCAGGAACGCCAAGAGCGCCTCCGCGCACCTGGCGACCTCATCGACTGCAGAGAAAGACGCAGGGCTGCGCGCGATCGCCGAAGCCCTGCGCGCAAATTCCGAACGAATCGTCAAAGCCAATGAGCTCGACATCGCAACCGGCGTCGACAACGGGATGAACACGGGTCTCCTTGACCGCCTGCGCCTCGACCACGATCGCATCGAAGCAATCGCCGCTTCCGTGGGCACGATCATCGACCTCGACGATCCCGTGGGTAACGTCGTCGTGGGCCGTGTTCTGCCCAACGGCATCCGTCTGACCCAGAACCGCGTGCCGATGGGAGTGATCGGTGCGATCTACGAAGCTCGCCCCAACGTCACCGTCGACATCGCGATCCTCGCGCTCAAGGCCGGCAATGCCACCGTCCTGCGTGGCGGCTCAGCCGCCCAGAACACCAACACTGAAATCGTTTCCGTGTTGCGCAAAGCCGTGGAAACAGCCGGATTGCCAGCAGATTCGATCAATGGAATAGACCAATACGGACGCGATGGCGCCACAGTGCTCATGAACGCACGTGACTACGTTGATCTCCTCATTCCGCGCGGTGGTGCAGAACTCATCAACACGGTGGTGCAGGAATCTCTCGTTCCAGTCATCGAAACCGGGATCGGGAACGTCCACATGTTCATCGACTCTTCGGCCACCGTGAAGAATTCGGTCGACCTGGTGGTCAACTCCAAGACTCACCGGCCCAGTGTCTGCAACTCACTCGAAACACTGCTCGTTCATGAGAAGGCTGCCAAGCGCGTCCTTCCCAAGATCCTCGAGCGCCTCGACCAGGCAGGGGTCGTGCTGCACGCCGATTCCACGGTTGCGGCACTGGCGCCTGAATCGATGAAGGTCAAGCGTGTCTCTCGACGTGACTGGGCGAAAGAATATCTTGACCTTGAACTCGCGGTGAAGGTCGTGTCGGGAATCGACGAAGCCATCGAGCATATTCGTGCCTATTCCTCGGGACACACAGAAGTGATCGTGACCAAGGACATCGACAATGCAGAGACATTCGTCACAGCCATCGACGCTGCTGCGGTGGGAGTCAACGTGTCTACACGGTTCACCGACGGGGGAGAGCTCGGCTTCGGCGCAGAGGTGGGAATCTCGACCCAGAAGCTCCACGCCCGCGGGCCTATGGGAGTCGAGCAGCTGACGACGACGAAGTGGGTCATGATGGGCAATGGTCAGATCCGGGACTGACCCGGCCCTGGTCGCAGGGCACCAACGGTGAACTTGGACGCCACTCATACCCATGTCGATGCCCACTTGTCTCATAGTCCATGAGAAACTGAAGACATAAGCACTGCGACGCAGATACACCGCGTCATCATCACTGATTAGGAGAGAGCACGTGAATGCAGCCCTGTTGACCACCGTTGCCGAAGGCGCGGAGAAGGCAGCCCACCACACCGAATTGCCGATGGACCCGATCTTCTTCGGACTCATCACCCTCGCGATCTTCCTCTCGATGGCAGCAGTGAGCCGGTCGTGGAAGGGCATCTCCAACCGCCACTGATATGGCAAAACAACCACGCAGGGTCGGTGTCATGGGTGGCACCTTCGACCCCATTCACCACGGTCACCTGGTAGCAGCCAGTGAGGTACAGTCGACCTTCGATCTCGACGAAGTCGTCTTCGTGCCCACTGGCCGTCCCTATCAGAAGGACGCCGGAGAGGTCACCAGCGCCGAACATCGGTATCTGATGACCGTCGTCGCAACAGCGTCGAACCCGCGTTTCACCGTCTCTCGAACCGACGTCGATCGTCCAGGTCCCACCTACACCATCGACACGCTTCGGGATCTAGCCAAGAGCTACGGGTCAGACACAGAGATGTTCTTCATCACCGGCGCGGACGCTTTGGCTCAGATTCTGACGTGGAAGAATGTAGATGAGCTGTTTTCCTTGGCGCACTTCGTCGGAGTGAGCCGCCCGGGACACGAACTTCGCAGTGAAGGTCTTCCGGTGGACCGATTGAGCTTGGTGCAGATTCCTGCCCTGTCGATCTCGTCCACGGATTGCAGACTACGGGTGATGGATGGGGCGCCCGTCTGGTACCTCGTACCGGACGGGGTCGTTCAGTACATCGCGAAATACGAGTTGTACAGGAGTGAAAATGGCTGAGGAGCAGTTCACATCACGTCGTGCCCGGCGCGAAGCCGAGCGAATTGCTGCAGAGCAGGCGTTCGAAGCACGAGAGACGCCTGAGCAGCCAAGCGAGCCGTCGGCGACCGATCGAGCCGAACTGCTGAACCCGCAGCCGTCGTCCACTCAGACACCGGCATCGTCTGCTAAACCAACCGAAGCGCCTGCCCGGGCACCTGAGACGCTCGCCGATGCACCGGAAGCTCCTGCTCAAACGTCCGATTCGCCCACCGGTGTGCCCGTACCCCGAGTGAACAGTGACGAGTCCGAAGCGGCTGACACCAGCTCGCGCGTCGACGCGGAACCAACACCCCGCATCAGTCATGAGCGCGGTGCTTTGGCTACTGACCACCCGCAGGAATCCCGGCCACCAGTCAACGCCGAAGACCGTCTCGACCCGCAGCGCGCCCCATTGCCGCATTTTGATTCGCGCACGGCACGCAAGAATTATCTGCGCGAACACGGACTGTCTCTGGAAGGCGACGTCTCCACAGGCGCGATCCCAGTCATCGCGGGTCCCGAGGAGAATTCACCGGAGGGATCGGACGAAGACAACTCCGGCGAGAACGAATCCTTCGACACCGCAGGATTCGGCGGATCCGCCGACGAAGTCGCCGCCCGTGATTTCGAATCGCCCGTCACCGCCGATTCAGCTCCTCGCCCGACTGCCCTCGACGATGCTCCCCACGATGCGCTGTCCCAGCCGATCGAGGAACTGGACCCCAAAGCCGCACCGGCAGGCCCCACCCCCGAATCCGCGGAAACTCCCTCGGACGACGATGCACTGGCGCCTGCTCCGGAGTGGCCCGGTGCCGAGCGGTATTCTTCCGAGCCACACGCTGCAGAGTCAGCAGCATCGGCTCCCTCGGGTGCTGCCGAAGACGTTCCGAGCGATGAGACGCTGAGCAATGATGCGACAGACGAAGATGACTCGCTGAGCCGCTCGCGGCGCATGCCGATCGTTCAGCCTCCGAGCACCTCGGGGGTGCGGGTCGTCACCGCGGCCTCAGCCCAGATCCCTGAGGTCGACAGCCCTGAGACGAGCACTGATGTTCGGAGCAACCAGCATTCGGCGGACCGGAACGAGCCCGGCGTAGGCACGAACGCAGCTGCGGCACCGACTCCTGACCCGTCTGCAGCCGATCTCGACCCGCGACAGAACCCGGACTCCGGCTATGAGGCTGGGACCGCATCCGACGATGCGGCTCGTGCTCTTGCAGCCAACCCGGAGACGCGTCCGATGGAGACAGTGCCCGAGGCATGGGCGCTTCCCAACCCTGACTATGAGGATGAAGAGACCGAAAATCCTCCAGGCACTCGCATTCGCGCCAGCGAGGTCACCGGTCACGATGGCCGGATCCTTGTTGGTGAAGAACCATCCAAAGTACCCTTTGTAGTGCTGGGTGTCGCTGCGCTCTTCGCAGTCGCACTCATCGTCATTGCACTGGTCATGTTGCTGTAATCATCTGAAAGGCTCTTGTGAGCGAGATCGTTGAAACAACCCAAATGCTGAGGACTGCTGCCCGCGCGGCGGACGAGAAGTTCGGCACCGATCAGGTGGCCCTCGACGTGAGTGCCACTCTGTACATCACCGATGCCTTCCTCATCATCTCGGCAGAGAACGATCGGCAGATTGCGTCGATCGTCGACGCTGTCGAAGAAGCTCTGCAGACGACCTATGGTCATACACCGTTGCGCCGAGAAGGCAGGGGGAGCGGCGACTGGGTTCTCCTGGACTTCGGTGACATCGTCGTCCACGTCTTCTCGCAGGAACAGCGCGAATACTACGCGCTCGAACGCCTGTGGAATGACTGCCCTGTCATCGATCTGCAGCTGCCTGCGCCCGCAGGCGCCGACGACACTCAATGACCAGAACGGTCATCTTCTGGCGGCATGGCCAGACTGACTACAACCTCGAACGCCGGTTCCAAGGTCAGACCGACATCCCGCTCAACGAACTGGGGCGGAACCAGGCTGCGCAAGCAGCGAGCTACCTCAGCAAACTGCAGCCTGACCTCATCGTCTCCTCCGACTTATCGAGAGCCGCTGCTACCGCCGATGAGCTCGCGTCACTTCTGAACGTCGACGTCACACGTGACGAGCGTCTTCGTGAGACCGCCTTCGGCCAATGGGAAGGTCATACCCGCGCGGAGCTCAGCGAATCCTGGCCCGAGGAACTTGAACAATGGCTCAGCGGAGCTGATATGAACCCGCCAGGTGGCGAATCCCGCTCCGAATCGGGTCGGCGCGTCGCCTCGGCGATCACGGACATCATCGATGGCACAGAAGCCCAGACCATCGCCATCGTGGCGCATGGAGCGGTTCTGCGCGCCGCTGCAGAACTGCTGCTCGGCATGGACGGTTCGGGTCGTTTGGCTGTCCTGGGCAACTGCGGACACGGCGAATTCGGCTTCACCGGAACCAACTGGATCCTGCGCAGCTGGGGCACCGTCCCCTCCTAACCGTGGTATGCCCTGTTCGGAGCTCACGCGCCCTCGGTTCGCGCGCCGCCGGCTCGCGCAATCACTGTCGTGATGCGTGAACCGTGCGGATCATGTCCACCAGCGTCCGTGCAGACGAATCCCAATCGAAGGACTTCGCCTGGTGCTGCCCCGCCGCAGAGAGCTCTGACCACAGCTCGGGATCGGTGAGACGACTGATCGCGGAAGCCACGTCCTTGGCATCGGTGCAGTCGAAGTAGACGGCAGCGTCTCCAGCGATCTCATGGAAGATCGGAATGTCCGAGATCGCGACGGGCACTCCCTGCGCCATCGCCTCGATGACGGGAAGCCCGAATCCCTCTTCCTGAGAGGCCGTGACCAGAGCCGTCGCTCCCTCGAGCAGCTGGGCATACTCCTCATCGCTGACTCCTCGGTGGAAGACCACCTTCGCGCGGTCAGGGATGAGCGCGCGCAGCGCGGCTTCACGTCTGCCCTCGATCCGGCTCGCAATGTGCAGTGTCCAACCGGGCAGATGTGCCAGTGAGCGAATGAGAGTCTCGACGTTCTTGTACGGCAGAAACGCGCCCATGTAGACCAGGGACTTCTCATCATGGCGGCTCACGGTTCGCACACCGCTGACGGATAGCTCGGCTGCATTGGACACGACAGTGACCGGCTTCGATGACAGCTTGTGCTCGGCGATGAGCCCCTTCGTGGTCCGGCTCACTGCTGCAATCGCATCGGCACGGCCCAGCAGGAGACGCTGTGGTGCGTAGCTGAGATGGTAGGCCCGCCACAGCAGCCGGATGGCTGAGGGCAGGTCGGCAGGGGGCAGCGGATGAGAATAGTAGATGAGATCGTGGACGGTCAGAATGAGACCGTATCTGCGTCCTGTCGACCCCATGACCTGCATCGTGGAGAAGACTACATCGGCACCGAGCCGATTGAGCTTGCGCGCAATGAAGAGTTCTGCAGGTGAGGTGGGGGAGTTGAGCTTGACCCACGCACAATCGGGAAGCAGATCCAGCTGAGCTTCGTCGTTGATGATCGCAGTGACCTCGATACCGGTTCCCCGCACGGCTGCGAGGAGAGCAGACAACAGGCGCGATCCGTAGCGGGAGATGCCGTCGTGGTGGGTCGTTCGGGTGAAGCGGGCATCGAAGAATACGCGGATCGCTTCGGTCGTCAGAGGGTTGCTTGTGCTTTTGCTCATGGAACTCCGAGTAGATAGTCTGATCATTTGTAAGTCTGCGTTCATCCGAGATTGCGTTCATCGTGACGAAGGGTCAGTGAGTGAAGGAAGCATCACCCGCGTTCGGGGCCCTGAGGCCTCGGTCATGATCCTAACCGTTGTCGCACTCGCAGCGCTCATCATCGTCACACCCATCATCACTCGCTGGCTCGGCCGAGCCAGCGGATGGCTCCTGGCGGTCGCCTACCTCGCAATTGCCGCCCTTTTCACCCCCACCGCCGCCGAGGTGATGTCCGGGTCCACCCCGGAAGTGTCCTTCCAGTGGATCCCCGCGTTCGGGGTCGATCTGGCGCTTCGTGCCGATGGCATCGGGGTCATCTTCACCTTTATCGCCCTGATCATCGGCGCGATCGTCTTCGTCTATTCGACCGCCTACCTGTCCCCGGGGCGAAACACGAGTTTCTACTGGCTGATGGTGATCTTCACCTTCTCCATGGTGATGCTCGTCCTCAGCAACGACCTCCTGGTGCTGTTCGTCTGCTGGGAGCTGACGTCCCTGGCATCTTTCTTCCTCATCGCCCGGTCAGGTTCGCCCGGTCAGGGTCCGTCGCTGCGGACCATGTTCATCACCTTCATCGGCGGACTCTCCCTGCTTGTGGCCACCGGAACCATCATCGCGGTCACCGGGACCACGAACATCAACGAGGCGCTGAGTTCACCGGTCTGGTCGGGACAGGCACCGGTGACGACGCTGGTGGCCATCCTCATCGCGGTTGCGGCGATGACCAAATCGGCGCAGTTCCCCTTCCACTCCTGGCTGCCCGACGCGATGGCCGCGGCCACGCCGGTTTCTGCCTATCTGCATGCTGCCGCCGTGGTGAAGGCCGGCATCTTCTTGCTGCTGCGGTTCACGCCGGCCTTCCACGCCACTCCTGCTTGGAACACTCTGCTCATCGTCGCCGGTCTCATCACCGCCTGCATCGGCGGCTGGTTCGCCCTCAACCAGTACGACGTCAAGAAGCTGATGGCCTATTCCACGGTGTCGCAGCTGGGGCTGATCACCGCGGTGATCGGCATCGGCTCCGAGGCAGCGATCGCCGCGGCGATCCTGCACGTCATCGCTCACGCCCTGTTCAAATCCGGTCTGTTCATGATGGTCGGCGTCGTCGACCACCTCACGGGAACCCGCGAATTGACCAGAATCCCACGACTGATGCGCGCGGCACCGGTCTCTTTCGTCGTCATGATCGTCGGCTGCGCCTCGATGGCGGGAATACCTCCGCTGCTCGGCTTCGTGTCGAAGGAGGCGCTCTTCACCGCATTCGGCGATACTCCGGGTTCGGCCTGGACCAGCTGGGCGGCACTGCTGGTGGCCGTGGGTGCTTCGGTGCTGACCTTCGCCTACTGTGCGAAGACCGTGTGGGGTGCCTTCATCGATGGAAAGCGCGTGGACCGGGCCCGCCTGGGACACGGCTCGCCCGTCATGCTCGTCTCCGCTGCTGTGCCGATTTTCGCGTCTATTCCGCTGAGCTTCGCCCTGTTCGTCTTCGACAACCCCATCAGCCAGGCTGTTCGTGCTTCCCTGTTCGAGTCAACGGGGCCTACAGACTTGGCACTGTGGCATGGGGTCAACGCAGAACTCATCGCCTCTGCGCTGATCATCGCGGCCGGCGTGATCATCATCTTCAACCGCTCCCGCGTCTTCGTCTTCTTCCACCGAGCCGCCCTCGGATTCGACGGCGCTGATGTCATGAGCGGCCTCACTTGGGTCCTGCGCCGAGCGGGTCGTGGACTGAGCATCTTCGCCAAGCCGATGAATTCCGGTCCCTACCTGGCAATGTCGCTGGGCGGTCTCGCCGTGCTCGCATTCTCTGCTGTGCCGATCATCTACCCGGATCTGCCACCGCTGCAGGATGGTCTGTGGCGACCCATCGACATCGTCCTCCTCGTCCTCATCACCATCGCCGTGCTCGTCGTCTGCACCTCCCACTCGCGTCTGACCACAGTTGTCGCACTGTCGGGAGTCGGCATCCTCGCCACGGTTCAGATCTTGGCTCTCGGTGCCCCGGACGTCACCCTCACCCAGCTGCTCGTTGAGGCGATGACGATCATCGTCATCATGCTGGTGCTGCAGAAGCTTCCACGTTCCTTCTGGCGATACCCGAAGCGTCTGCAGGCCACCCGCGTGATCTTCGCCCTCGTCGTCGGTCTGGCCGCGACCGTGCTGACGCTGGCTCTCAACGGGCGTCGAGAACGATCCGACCTCGGTCTCTACTACATCGACAACGCCCCGGACATCAGCGGCGGGCACAATATCGTCAACACGATCCTCGTGGAGTTCCGTGCTCTGGACACGCTGGGGGAGCTCACCGTGCTGGGCATGGCCGGCATCGCGATCGTCGCGGTGATGTCGACGGTCAAGGACAAGTTCATCGACCCTCCGGCCGAGAACATCCCCGAACCACCTCGGCAGGCGTGGATCTCGATCCGCCCCCGCGGCACGACGGCCTATCGCGCGGTCCACGAGGCCTGGCCGAATGTGATTCCCCAGCAGCTGACGATCAGAGTGCTCGGCCCCCTGCTGGCGATCACCTCTCTGGTGGTCTTCTGGCGCGGTCACAACGAACCCGGTGGCGGCTTCATAGCCGCACTCATCGGATCCGCGGTCATCGGCCTGCTCTACATGTCCACGGCCAAGGACAGAGCCATCGGCCCGCCACGTGCCCCGCTCTACCTCATCGGCTCCGGCGTGGCCACCGCAGTCGTGACCGGACTCATCGGCCTCATCGCTGTCGGTTCGTTCCTCGAACCACTGCACGCGGAGTTCCTGGGCCAACACTTCACCACCTCGATGCTCTTCGACCTCGGTGTCTACCTCGCGGTCCTCGGCCTCATCCTGGCCTCGTTCAACCTCCTCGGAGTCTCCGACTCTGCGGCCACGCCAGCCGGTGACGACGTGCTGACCAACGGCATCA
This sequence comes from Brevibacterium sp. FME17, assembly GCF_014897515.1. Classification (NCBI taxonomy): domain Bacteria; kingdom Bacillati; phylum Actinomycetota; class Actinomycetes; order Micrococcales; family Brevibacteriaceae; genus Brevibacterium; species Brevibacterium sp. FME17. The sequence continues at coordinate 72,197 of NZ_JABUYD010000013.1, read as the reverse complement.
TCCGCCGCGATGTCGAACGCACTCGCGAACGTGCCGATGAGCTGCTCTACGGTGAGCTCAGCGGACCGTTGGACTCGATCAGAGGGGAGCGACCTTCTCGGGACCGACGGTCGAAGGACGCCGACCCGGATGCCAAGGTAAGAGCATCATCGACTCATATCCTCCACGGCGATGCTCCCGTCGAGAGGTCAAGCGGCGAAACAGCGGAGCAGTCGCCGACAGATGAGCAGGAGGCTGCGAAATGGTCCTAGCCATCACCATCGGTGTACTCACCGCAGGCGGCGTGTATCTGATGATGCAGCGGTCGATGGTCAGAGGAGTCTTCGGACTCACGCTCGTCTCCCACGCCGCGAACTTCATCCTGCTCTCCGCAGGAGTCGGGGCCTGGCGAGTCGAACCGCTGAGCGATCGAGGTGATCAGAGCCTTGCCGCTGACCCGCTGCCGCAGGCCTTTGTCCTCACCGCCATCGTCATCACCTTGGCGGTGACGATCTTCATGCTTGCTCTGGCTGTGCTCGGCCATGACGACGATCAGAAACGGGCCCCGGAGACAGGGGAGGGTCGAGAATCATGAACTCAGCCTTCCTGCTTCTGCTCATCGGCATCCCGCTCCTGTTCTCGGCGCTGAGCGTACTCATCACTTCGCGCACATTCGACCGCATCGTGCTGTTGGCTGCCCCGAGCTTCGTCGGCATCTCCGGCATCGTTCTGCTCTTCGTCCACCAACGCCAACCGGTGCTGGCCCATTCCGTCGGCGGCTACGTTCCTGGCCTGGCGATCCCCTTCGTCTCCGACACCTTCACCGCGCTGATGCTGGTCCTGACCTCCGTTGTCGCCATCGCCAGCTGCATCTTCCTCATCGCCACCGGTGAGGACCAGTACCGTTTCGTTCCCGCCCTGATCCTGATGATGCTCACCGGTGTCTACGGTGCGCTGCTGACCGGGGACCTGTTCAACTTCTTCGTCTTCATCGAAGTCATGGTGCTGCCGGCCTACGCACTCATCGCGGTGACCGGAACCTGGCGCCGCCTCGGCGTGGGTCGCATGTACGTGATGGTCAACCTGCTCACCTCGACGATCCTGCTCATCGGAGTCGGTTTCGTCTACGGCGCCAACGGCACCGTCAACATTGCGATCCTCGCCCAGATGGGGGCTCCGACCGGGCAGGGAGCATTGGCCATCGGTGTTGTGCTCTTCGCCCTGATCATCAAGGCCGGCGGGGCACCATTCCACGGCTGGCTCGTGCGCAGCTACCCGAACACCTCGGCGGGAATGATGTCCCTGTTCTCGGGACTGCACTCGAAGGTCGCTCTCTACGCGATCTACCGCGTCTACACCACCGTCTATGGTGAACCGGCCGCTTGGGTCAACGTCATCGTCGTCATCGCAATAGCCAGCATCCTCATCGGCTCATTGTCCGGATTCGGGCAGAACAGGGTCCGCAACGTCCTTGCCTTCCAGATGACGAGTGGGGTCGGGCACATCCTCCTCGGTGTGGTCCTTCTGACCTCGACGGCGCTGGGCGCCGGCGCCTTCTACATGGTCCACCACATGATCACGATGTCAGGTCTCCTCCTCATCATGGGAGCAGTCGAGCAGACCTATGGCAGCGGCTCATTCCGAAAGCTGACCGGACTGGCCAGCCGGGAACGATGGGCCACGATCCTGATGATCCTGGGTCTCTTCTCACTCATCGGTCTCCCGCCGACCTCGGGGCTGTGGGGCAAGGTCGGACTGATCACCGCAGCAATCGGCAGCGGGGACAGCCTGGGGTGGTGGCTGGTCGGCGCGATCGTCGTCGGCGCTCTCATCAGTCTGCTGGCGCTCCAGCGGCTGTGGCGCAACACTTTCTGGGGACCACCGATGCAGACCTACCGCCCCGATTCCGCCGACACCGGCCGCGCCCCGGCCGAACCCATCTTGAGAAGCGTTCGGATTCCCACCCGACTGCTGGTGCCGGGGACGATCATGATCGCATTGTCTGTGGCCATCTTCGCCTACCCCGAACCGCTGCTCGAGATCACCTCCCGTGCCGCGGCCGGACTTCTTGACCACAGCGCCTACATCGAGGCGGTGACGACGCCATGATGCGCGTTATCCACGGCATCACCTATCTGGCCTATATCGGCTGGGCAATCGTGACCGGGTCGCTGACGATCGTCACCCGACTCCTCCGTCCCGGCCAATACGCGCATCCGATGATCGTCGAGGTACCGCTGCGGTGCGTGACCGACCTCGAGGTGACGCTATTCGCCTCATCGATCACCATCACCCCCGGAACCCTGGTTGCCGCCATCGCCGCCGGCACCTCCACGCAGCCGCCGGTGCTCTTCGTCCATGCCCTCTTCGAAGATTCGGAAGAGGGCGCCTTGGAGGGCCTCTACGACATGGAGTCACGACTGCTTGCCATGACCAGGGGGCGGGCGCCATCGTCACCGGCGGCACCCCTCGTCGAAGTCGAACAGGAGGAAGAACGCCCATGACCATTGTCGTCAGCATCTGCATCGTCATCCTCGCCGCGGCCGTCATCCTCGGTCTCGTCCGGGTTCTCACCGCCAAGGACCTGGGCTCGCGAGCAATCGTCAGCGACCTCATGTACTTCTCCGCCATCGGCATGCTCACGATGTTCGGCATCCTCGTATCCTCGTCGATCGTCCTCGACGCAATCTTCCTCTCATCGATGGTCGGCATTCTGGCCACCGTCGCCCTGTCACGAATCCTGACAAGGGGGCTGCGTTGATGAGCGATGCTGTAGCGACCACCCTTGTCGGTGTCTTCGGGATCACCGGATCCCTCCTCATGCTGTTCTCCGCGCTTGCGATGTTCCGAGTCCGCGACGCACTGTCCCGAATCAACGTGTTCTCACCGGCCACAGGGTTGGGCATGCCTCTGATCGTGGCAGCGGTCTACGTCTACGACATCCACACTGAGGGCTTCAGCTGGAGTTCCCTGCTCATGGCCGCTGTTGCTGTGCTGTGTCTGATCATCGTGTCGTCGGTGGCCAGCAACACTCTGTCGCGTGCCAGTGTTCTCTCAGGGCAGCCTGTCTTTCGCAAGACCGCGCCGAATCGTTTAGCCCGCCCACCTGAGGGAGTCGTCGATGAGGACCCGGACTCGCTGGAGTCGTCCGCTTAGTCCTTGCCTGTGGTGCGCATCGTGATGTTGATCCTGCCCCCGCCGAGGTGATCCAGACGACCGCACTCGGGTGCGGTGGCCACCCGGATCGATGTCACCCCGTGATAGGCGAAGCGGGCAGGTCCGCCGAAGACGAAGGCGTCGCCGGAGGCCAGCCGAATGTCCTCAAAGGGTTTGTTCCGGTTGCGCGTGTTGCCGAACCGGAAGATGCACGTGTCACCAAGTGACAAGGACACGACCGGAGCAGGATCGAATTCGTCCTTGTCTTGGTGCATGCCCATCTTCGCCTGCGCATCGTAGTAGTTCACGAGCGCGACATCCGGGCGGTAGTCCTCGGGGACCAGACCCCACAGCTCGGGAGCCTGACTCGGGGAGCCAACGTCCTCAGCCACCACCTCGGCGGCCTGGGAGATGACCTGGCGGCCCAGGCGAGTCATCCAGTCAGGGAATGACAGCACCCGCTCCCCATTGACATCGCGGGCGTGGCGATCATAGCGGCCCGGCTGCCAATGCCAGCCGAGTCCGATTGTCTTCACACTCATCGGGTGCCCGGCGATCGATGTCGCATGTGCCGGCACAGGTCCGGACTGCCATATCGTGTACTGCCTGATGATCCAGGCTTGTGCCGCGTCGTCGAGGAAACCAGGCAACCAGACCGCCCCCGGTGCGATGACGCGGGGGTGGCGGTCGAAGGCCTCGTCGGCGAACAGTGACTCCATGACAGGGTGGACTCGAACTCAGAGTTCTGTGAGCTCGATCGACTCGTCCTGCAGGCGTGCAGCGGATACGCTCTTGCCGATGAGTGCGCGAAGCTCGTCGCCTACATCCCAAATGTTGACGTTCATAGCCGCTGTGACGGCGCCGCCGCGAGTCCAGAAGACAATGAACTCACCGCTGGACTTGTCGCCGCGGATGACGACGTCGTCGTCACTGGTGCCATGGCCGACGTATTCCATGCCGAGGTCGAACTGGTCGGTGTAGAAGTACGGCTGCCAGTCGTATTCCTTGTCCCCGCCGGTGATTGTCGATGCTGCGACCTCGGCCTGGCGAACAGCGTTGTCCCAGTGTTCGACGCGCAGACGCTGCTTCAGCAGTGTGTTCTGAGCTGCAGCGATATCGCCGATGGCGAAGATGTTGGGATCGCTGGAGCGCATGTGCTCATCGACGAGGACGCCGTTATCGATGTCTAAGCCTGCTGACGTGGCCAGTTCAATAGTGGGGTCGGCGCCGATCCCCACGACGACCAGGTCGGCAGGCAGGACACCGGCACTGGTCTGGACGGATTCGACGGCCTTCGATCCTGAGAAGCCGGTGGTCTCGGCCTCGGTGACGAATTCGATGCCGTTGGACCGATGCAGCTCTTCGAAGTACCGACCGATTTCCGCGCCGAGGGCCGACCTCAGTGGGGGAGTCGAGCGCAGGACGACCGTGATCTCACAGCCGGCGTTCTGTGCTGCTGCCGCGACTTCGAGTCCGACCCAGCCTCCGCCGATGATGACGACTTTGTTGCCCTTGCTGAACTGCGAGCGGATGGCCACAGCATCGCCGGCATCGCGAAGTGTGTGGATGTTGCCCAGCTTGGCACCCGGCACGTCCAGGGTCCGCGGGGTGGAACCGGTGGCCAGGATGACCTGCCCGTAGGTGAGACTTTCGCCGCTGTCGAGAGCGAGGGTCTGATTCTTCGCATCCAGTTCCGTGACAGCACTGCCGAAGAACGTCGTCACATCGTGGGCGGGATACCAGTCTTCTCCGCGCAGTGCCGACTCTGCCGGGTCAGACTCTTCGAGCATGACCTTCTTGGACAGATCCGGGCGGTAATAGGGTGCGGCCGGATCGGCACCGATGAGTGCGATCGACCCGGCGTAGCCTCTGTCGCGAAGAGTCTCGACCGCGGTTCCGCCGCCGATTCCTGCGCCTATGATGACTGTTCCGAATTCCTGAGCCATTGTTCGTCCTTCCACGAGGGGATTTCTTCCACCCTGTACCGCCTGTCGCGGTGAGTCAACCGAACGAGAACCTTCGGCGGTGGGATGCCGTTTTGTGCACGGCGGGACCTTCGGCGTAAAGTGAAGAACGAAGGGGCTTTAGCTCAGTTGGTAGAGCGTTTCGTTCGCAATGAAAAGGTCAGGGGTTCGATTCCCCTAAGCTCCACAGATTTGTCGCACAGACGTGCAGAGGTGATCACAAGTTGAAGCTGCAGACAGAGACCATGACCGGCATTCTCGGACTTGCCGGAATCACACACTTCCTGCGACCCGAGACCTTCGAGTCGATCGTTCCGCCTCGCCTCGGCGATCCCCGCTTCATCACCTATGCCAGCGGTGTCGCCGAACTCGGATGTGCGACTCTCCTGGCACTGCCACCCACTCGAAGGCTGGGCGGACTAGCATCCGCTGCACTCATGGTCGCGGTCTATCCTGCCAACATCTATACGGTGAAGAAGCACTGGCACAACCCTCGTGGACGTGCGATCGCCCTCGCCCGTCTGCCGCTGCAGGTCCCCCTTGTCTGGATGTCATGGAACATCGCGCAGGATCGGGCCAACGCCTCACACTGAGATCGGCATCTCGGACTGAGAGCTGAGTGAACTCAGTATTCACCCTGACCACGGCCTTGCGGCAGGACTTCTTCCATGACATATTCTGAGAATGGCAGGGACACCGGAGTTTGCGCCTCAGGCATTGCAGGCATTGAATGGTCTGCGCTTCTCAACGGCCACTGCTGCCTTCCAGATCGAGGGCGCACGGACACTGGATGGCCGTGGGCGATCCATCTGGGACGACTTCGTCGACGTTCCCGGCAATGTCCTCGACTCCAGCGCCGCCGATCCCGGCCCCGACAGTTATCACCGCAGTGCCGAAGATGCAGCGTTGCTGGCCGGTCTCGGCGCCGACCGCTACCGATTCTCGATCTCGTGGGTCCGCATCATCCCAGACGGGCAGCGAAGCACGAAGCCCAACGCAGCGGGCCTGGACTATTACGACCGCGTCGTGGACGAACTTCTGGCTGCCGGGGTCACACCGGAACCCACTCTCTACCATTGGGACCTTCCCACCGAACTCGAGGTAGCGGGCGGCTGGCTGAACAGGGACACTGTTCATCGCTTCGGCGAATATGTCGAAGCCGTGGCGAACCGCCTCGGCGATCGAGTCCGCCATTGGTACACCATCAACGAACCCGCCTCGACCTCATTGCAGGGGTACGCGCTCGGGGAGCTGGCACCAGGACACACCATGCTCTTCGACGCGCTGCCCACGGTCCATCACCAACTCCTGGCCCATGGCACCGCAGCGACGATCCTGCGTGAACACGGAGCCCAGCAGGTGGCACCGGCAATCAATCACAGCCTCATCCTCCCCGAGACTGATGAGGACGCCGATCACCGCGCTGCGACGACTCTCGACCTCATCTTCAATCGTTTCTTCGCCGACCCACTGCTCCTCGGAGAGTATCCGGACCTCGAGGCACTCGGAGTCCAGATGCCGATCCGCGACGGAGACATGGAACTGATCTCAACACCCTGCGACGTCTATGGGTTCAACTACTACAACCCGACCACGGTGCGCAGTGTCGACGAAGGGCCGTTGCCCTTCGACATGGTGCCCACACCGGGTGCCGCGACCACCGGGTTCGGACCACTCTGGCCGATCCGACCCGACACACTCCGAGACTTCCTCATCGATATGCGCACTCGCTACGGCTCGTCCCTGCCTCCCATCGTGATCTCTGAAAACGGCGCGTCCTTTCCCGAACCCGAAGAATGCACCGAACCGATTCGCGATGACGAGCGCATCGCCTACCTGCATGATCACCTTCTGGCGCTCACTGAGGCAATCGCGGCCGGTGTCCCCATCGCCGGGTACACGGTGTGGTCACTGCTGGACAACTTCGAATGGGCGGACGGATACACCCAGCGCTTCGGTTTGGTGCATGTGAATATGACGACCGGTCAGCGAACACCTAAGTCGTCGTATGAGTGGTATCGGAATCTCATCGCCGCGGTTCGGGCATGAGCGCAATCCAGCCGGGATCCGGTCAGTGGCCGAGTAAGAAGGTCGGGCCCCTCTGGATGGTGTGGTTCACCCTCGCCTGGCTGGCCATCTGGACGATCCAGCTGACTCCCATCCAGCTGCTTCTGCCATTGCAGCTCGACACCCAAAGCGGACACTGGCTGCACGGAGTCGTCTGGTCCGGAGTCGTCCTCTCAGCAGGTGGACTCGCCGGTATCATCGCCGCCCCGATCGCCGGGAGCCTCTCAGACCGCACTCGCTCACGGTGGGGCCGCCGTCGCCCTTGGGCCATCGGCGGATCGGTGGGAGCCGCAATCGGCCTCCTGCTCACCGGATGGGCACATGGACCACTGTTCGTCGGTGCTGCCTGGATCGTCGTCTCCGTTTCAGTGGCCATCGCCTCAGCGGCGCTGACCGCACTCATCGCCGATCAGCTCGACTCACAGAGGGGAACAGCATCGGCAGCGGCGAGCTCCGCCCAGGCCGTCGGCATCGTCGTCGGAGTCGGAGCGGTCGTGCTCTTGGGACTCGGACTCGGTGCCTCCTATGCGCTACTGGCCGGAATCATCACCGCCGTCGGAATCGCCACTGCGATTCTGCTGCCCGACCCGGCTCCCGAACATCCGAGGATTCTCACCCAGCACGCCGGTCGTGAACCAATCACTCGTGCTCGGATATCGTCGCTGCTCGACCACAATTTCAAATGGCTGCTCGTGTCGAGGTTCGTCGTCAACGTGGGCAACGCCTTCGGAACCTCGCTGCTCCTCTTCTTCCTCATCTACGGAATCGGGGTTCCGGCCGACACTGCCGAAGACAAGCTGCTCGTCCTGATCGTCATCTACACGGTCTTCGTCGTCATCGCGTCCATCGTGCTGGGCGCCATATCGGACCGCTCGGGCAATCGTCGATTCTGGACGATCACCTCGGCGCTGGTGCAGGCCTGTTCGGGAGTCATCATCCTCATCAGCCCCGAATTCGTCACCACCACGATCGCTGCTGCCATCATGGGCACCGGCTACGGTGCGTACATGGCCGTGAGCCTGGCCTTCGCCACCGACCTGCTGCTCGATCCCGATGACCATGCCCGCGACCTGAGCATGGTCAACAATTCCGCCGCACTGGGACAACTCGTCGGACCCCTGCTCGGGGCGGGACTCGTTGCTCTCGTCGGTGGGTTCTGGCTTCTCTTCGCGGCCGCATCCCTGGTCTCGATCCTCGGTGCGGTGATGACGCTGACTGTACGCCCGAAGTCTCTGACCCCGCGCTGACCCCGACTGCCACGATTGTGCACCTGGGCCTGCACCCGTCACGTGCACCTGCAGGTGCACCTGGACGTGACTGATTGGCACAGATATCAGGAGATGCCGAGGAGCTTCCCGCTCTTCGCCAGTTCTGGGTCGGTGCATGAGGCCAGGTCGAAGCAGCAGGGCCGACGTTTCCCGGATTCCAGCTTTGAGATCGCCACCTCAACGCGACGGGCGCGGGTGTCGGCATTCTTAGTCGCTTGGATCCACCTCACCCATTCCCACCGCGCCATCGGTGTCAGCCCCGCCCACACCTCGGTGAGTTCGGGTGAGTCGGAAAGCGCCGCACCGAAGTCATCAGGAATCGAGGTCTCCGGCCACTCCTTCGTCGGAGTCAGTGACACGTCCACGCTGTCGGCATTGTCCGTGTCCAGCTGTACCGACAATTCGTCGGTGACGTTGATCCAATGCCCGCGCATGCCGTCGGGTTCTATCACTGTCGTGAAATCGACCCCGCCCATCTGCCCATTCGCGGCGACCTGACCGCGAGAGGGCAGCTTCGCGCTGGAATCGGCCGGCAGGCGCAGGATCGGCCTGTCGTTGATGACTTCCAGCTGTGTGGAGAACTCAATGGCCGTCGGTGTGCTCTTACGTGTGCTCATGGTCACCAGAATAGCTTCCCCGCACGTGCCTGACTTCTGGATTCCTGTTGTGTGGGGGACTGGGGCCGGTTTGAACTCATTTCAGCTGTCGACCGACCCAGTCTGGGGACCCGGTTCGAATCCTCTCGACGCGTTCCCTCACCTGGTTGGGAAACGGTGCTGTGACCCCAGTTGTCTGGTCCACATGCAAAGCGATGATCTCTTCGGTCGCGGCGAGCTGTCCGTCGACTCGCATCTCATAGGCCAGGTGCAGCTTCTTTCCCCCTGCTGATACGAGAGTGGGGGTAACTTCGAGCTGCGCGCCGAGGCTGACCTCGTCGAGGTAGCGGATGTGTGATTCGACGGTGTACAGCGAGGTGGAATGTGCCTCGCGATGTGCCCGATCGAGACCGATCTGATCCATCACCTGATCTGTGGCGAAACCGAAGACCAAAACGTAGAAGGCTTCGGACATGTGGCCGTTGTAGTCAATCCAGTCAGAGATGACCTGGGTCCGATAAGTTCCGAGGCTTCCCGGTTCTCCCGCTCCCTCATCCGCCGAGGTGACTCGTGGTATCGATTCTTGTCCCGCATCGAGTCCGGCCGTGAGTCTGCGCAATGCGATGATGCCCGCGTCTCGCGTAGCGATGAGATCGGGAATCGTCTTTTCTCCGGCGGCGATATCGCAGCCGGCCACAACGTCGTCCCGCAGCTTCTGGGTGAGTTCGGGAGCCTCGAGGCGGGTCCAGGGGGACTTCAGCGAGGGACCGAAGTGGTCGAGCATATGGGCCATTCCGCCCTCGCCACCGGCCAGATGGAAGGTGAGCATCGGTCCTTGGAACGGCCAGCGCAGACCGGGACCGTCGGTGATCGACCGGTCGATCTGTTCCACCGTCGCCTCACCCTGGTCGATCATGTGCAGGGCCTCTCGCCACTGCGCTTCTTGGAGTCGGTTGGCGATGAACCCAGGGACCTCATGGGCCATTCTGATGACGGACTTGCCGATGCGTGTATAGAACTCGGCCGCCCAGTCGATTGCTGTGACGTCGGTGGACTCACCACCGACGACCTCGACGAGGGGGATGAGATAGGGAGGGTTGAACGGATGTCCGACGACGAGGCGTTCGGGATGGCGGGCATCCACTGCCATCTCGGTCATGCTGTAACCCGAGGTGGAGGAACCGATGACCACATGTTCATCACAGACGGCATCAATGCTGGCCAGGAGTTTGCGTTTGAGGTCAAGGTCCTCGGGGGCGGACTCCTGGACGAAACCGGTGCCCGCCACAGCCTCGCCGAGGTCCGTGTGCACAGTCCACGCGTTTCTGTCCGCTCCGGTGACCATGTCGAGTTCGGCCAGCGCGGGCCAGGCTGCGTCGATGAGCCGACTCAGCTTCTCGGCGGCATCCGGTGCGGGATCCCAGACCCTGACGGTGAAGCCCTGGGCCAGGAAGTATGCGGCCCAGCCGCCGCCGATGGTGCCGGCTCCGATGCAGGTGACCGTGGTGATCGACTCGAATTCGGGATAGGAGGCAGCAGTGTCAGTCGCGCTCACAGGTCGGCTCCCGTCACGATCGGTGTCTGCACTCGCAGGTCGAGGATCTGACGGGCCTCGTCAGGCGTGGCCACCTCGGCACCGAGGTTCTCAATGATGTCGACGGCACGTTCGGTCAACGAGGCGTTGGTGGCCTTGACCCCTTTAGCCAGGTAAAGGTTGTCCTCGAGCCCGACCCGGGCATGGCCTCCGGCGAGAATGGACTGAGCAACCCAGGGCAGCTGATTGCGGCCGATGGCGAAGGAGGTGAACTGTGCACCCGCGGGCAACATGTTCACCATCGCAGTCAGCAACCCGGCATCGACCGGTGCGCCGTAGGGGACCCCCATACACAGTTGGTAAAGCGGTGGGGGATCAATGAGTCCCTCTTCGACGAGTACATTGGCGAACCAGAGGTTCCCGGTGTCGAAGATCTCGAGCTCGGGTCGAACGCCGAGGGTCTGAATCTTCTTCGAGCCCTCACGCAGCATGTCAGGGGTGGAGACATAGATGTTCGAGCCGTCGCCGAAGTTCAGGGAACCGCAGTCGAGTGTGCAGATCTCGGGCAGCAGCTCTTCGACGTGGGGGAGGCGATCGAGGGCATTGACCAGGTCCGTGCCCGGCATATGAGTGGTCGGGTCCTGAGGATCGACGACGAGATCTCCTCCCATTCCTGCAGTCAGGTTGATGACCGGATCGACGTCGGAGGCGCGAATGAGGCGCACGACCTCTCTGTAGTGGGCGACCTCGCGAGACCCCTGTTTGGTGTCGAGATCGCGAACGTGGATGTGCACGACCGATGCGCCGGCACGAGCCGCGGCGATCGCGTCATCGGCGATCTCCTGCGGGGTGACGGGGACGTGCTCGCTCTTGTTCGCCGTATCGCCGGCGCCGGTGACGGCACAGGTGAGAATGACCTTGCGATTCATGATGACTCCTCATCAGGGTTGGGGTTGATGATTGCGCGTTTGAGGTAGGTGGAGAGTCGGCGCCGGAACGTCGCGACATCCATGATTCCCGTGAGGACCTTGACTCCGAGGCCGTCGAGCAGCGAGGTGAGTTCATCGGCCATGGCCTCGCTGTCACCGGGTAAGAAGTGACCAGAGGACTGACCGGCTTCAATGGTGGAGCGCACCGTGTGCGACCAGCGTTCGTAATGGGCCGGGTAGTCAGAGGTATGGGCCTCCTCGAGACCGAGCCTGGCCCAGGTCTGGAGCCAGATCGACCACTCGCTGCGGGTGGTGCGGCCAATCGGTGACTGGAGTTCGAGCAGACGCTCGAGTCGTCGACGTGGGTTGGGGATCTCGTCGAGCCAGGCAGTCTGCCGATCGAAGGCGAGTTTCACAGAATATTCCAGGGCTGCGTCGAAGAGATCGGACTTGCCATCGAAGTAGTAGTGGATGCTCGCGTTCGAGACCCCTGCGGCCTCTGCGATGTCCGCGATTCGCACGGTCTCGTAGCCGGCGCTGGCGAACAGATCCCAGGCGGTTTCGACGATGAGCCTGCGCGGAGAAGAATCCGGGAGTGGGGCTGAGGCCCGATCGTGACTGGGTTGGAAGTGCAGCGGAGTCGCTGAGACCTGGGACTCGTCGCCGAGCAGCCATCTGACCGTCACACCGGTCGCAGTGGCCAGGCCGAGAAGTTCCTCGGTGGCGAATCGGCGCCGACCCGACAGGGACTTCGACAGCTTGGTCTCATCGATTCCGATGCTCGCGGCTACATGCCGCTGGGACAGTTCGCTGGTGCGCAGTGCCTCTTTGGCTCGCCGTGCTGTGGCATCGGCGGCGGTGCTTCCGGTGTCGCTGGCATCGGTATCGCTGCGATCCTTCATAGCGGCCAATCTATCTTTTACATGCGCAAAGCGCAAGCAATACTGAGATGCAATCAGGACTTGCGATTGAAGATTCGGCCTTGTGGAGGCATTTACGTGAGCGGGAGTCCCTCATCACCGGAGGGGAGCGGATATTCTCGAAGGAACGAAATGCTCGCCTGCTGACACCATTCCTACCCCTGGAGGGGCCCATGAACGACAATCTCCATTCGCGTATGCACGTCGTATCTGATGAGACTCGGAACCTCGTTAACCTCGTCCTCGACTATTCTCGCCGGCGCACCTTGGCCGTCGATACTCCGCTCGATCACCCGACGACCGAGACTGAGCTCAAGCGTCTGGCCGGGCCGACCATCACCGAGGATGGCGTCGGGTCTTCTCGTGCACTCGCGATCTTCGAGCACATCTTCGCTCCCGCCTGCATTACGACGGACCATCCGAAGTACCTGTCCTTCATTCCGAGTGCGCCGACGAAGGCTGCTGTGGCGTTCGACCTGGTGGTCTCCGCCAGCGCGCTCTACGGAGGCTCGTGGCTCGAAGGCGCAGGCGTCGTCCACGCCGAGAACGAAGTTCTGTCGTGGCTGGCCGGCGAATTCGGGTTGCCGACGACAGCCGGCGGCGTCTTCGTCCAAGGCGGTACGATCGGCAACCTGTCGGCCCTCGTCGCGGCGCGTGATGCGCGCAAGGCTTCGCTCGGCGATGAGCTGCCAGGGCGCTGGGTCATCGTGTGCAGTGCCGAAGCGCACTCCTCCGTCGCGTCGGCGGCAGCTGTGATGGACGTCGATGTGGCTCCCGTTCCTACCGGTGAGGACGGAATCCTGCGTCCAGAGGGCGTCCGCGCCGCCCTCAAAGAACACGGGGAGGCCGTCATTGCCGTCGTCGCAACTTCGGGGACGACGAACTTCGGCACTATAGATGACATCGCCGGAATCGCAGCGCTCAAGGACGACTTCGACTTCTGGCTCCACATCGACGGCGCCTATGGGCTGGCGGCGATGCTCTCACCTCTAGCCCGGCACAAGTTCGCCGGAGTCGAGGCAGCCGATTCCGTCATCGTCGATCCGCACAAGTGGCTCTTCGCTCCCTTCGACGCCTGCGCACTCATCTACCGCGATCCCACCTTGGGGCGGCGAGCGCACACTCAGCGGGCCGAGTATCTCGACACTCTGACCGAGGCTGATCAGTGGAGTCCCTCTGACTATGCCATCCAGCTCACCAGGCGGCCTCGTGGGTTGCCGCTGTGGTATTCGTTGGCCAGCTACGGCGCCGAGACCTACCGTGAAGCCATCGGTCATTCGATCGAACTTGCGATGCAGATCGGAACTGAGATCAAAAAGCGGCCGACCCTCAGACTGGTGCGTGAACCCGAGCTCTCGGTCGTCGTCTTCGAACGTGATGGTTGGACCCGTGAGGACTACCAGCAGTGGTCGGATCGGCTGCTCGAAGATCAGCGAGCCTTCGTCGTACCCAGCTCGCACCAGGGGCGACCCAATGCCAGGTTCGCCATCGTCAACCCGCTCACGACCTTTGAGGACCTTGTCGACATCCTCGACACGATGGAGTGATCCACTTCGCTGGAGCTCTTCGACGCTCACGCGGAGACGGACGCCGAAGCGTGTGAGTTCTGTTTGAGCCTCAGTCCCGGGCCTGGGGCTGGGGACGTGGTTTGAGTTCGACAGTGAACGTGGGTAGGAGGAACTGCGTGATCGGTCCGATGCCCACCGCATAGAGCGCGGTGCCGATGCCGAAGACGCCGCCGAGCAGCCAGCCGACGATGACCACGGTGACTTCGATGAGGGTGCGCACCAGTCGGATGGACCTTCCGGTGACCCGCGACAGCCCAGTCATCAGGCCATCGCGAGGGCCGGGGCCGAACTGTGAGCCGATGTACATCGCCGAAGCGACCCCATTGAGGATGATGCCACCAGCGAGGAGTCCGATGTTCCACCACAGCTCCTCGGGTTGGGGCAGGAACAGGCGTGTGAGGTCGAGGGCGGGACCGATCAGGAGGGCGTTGAGCACCGTCCCGAGTCCGGGCTGCTGCTTGAGAGGGATCCAGATGAGGAGGACGAGGAACGAGGTGATCGTGACGATGGTGCCGAATGTCAGCGGCAGGTGCTTGATGATGCCCGAGTGGAGGACGTCCCAGGGCATCATGCCCAGCCCGGAAGTCACAATCATGGCCATCGAGGCGCCATAGAGATAGAGGCCGAAGAGCAGCTGCGGCAATCGACGGGGGAGTCGGCCGCTTTTAAGCTGCTGGATGGGACCGATATTCGCGAGTTCGCGCTTCGGTACAGGTGTCGATGGCATCGTAGGTCTTTCCGGGTCGTTCCAACTGATATCACCATCATCTCCCGAACTGGCCTTGTAAAAAATAGCCAATTGGAAGAAAGTGGTCATATCGACACCGCCACGGTGGATGAGTCATCGACACAGCGAGGATGCTATGAGCACGCCGATCATGAGCGGACCCAGGTTGACAGACATCATCGGCATAGGGCCGTGGCCCAGTCCGGCCTATGATTCGCTGACTGCCGCGATCTCGCGCGCCATCGGTGACGGACGCATTCCGGTCGGGGCCAGACTGCCCAGCGAACGCGAGGTTGCCGCCGCGACGGGGCTGTCTCGGACGACGGTCACCCGTGCCTTTGCGAAGCTGCGTGAACAGGATTTCGTCATCACGCGGCGCGGCTCGGGAAGCGTGGTCCAACTCCCGGAAGTCCCGGGTGGGCGAATCGATCACCTCCTGACCCCTGCTGGAGCCGACGAGGCCGAGATTGACCTCACCTGCACCGCCGCTGTGGCACCGCCCTGGCTGCTGGCAGCCTACGAACGTGCGGTCTCGCAGATTCACGCCTATCTGCCCGGTACGGGCTACTACCCCTCGGGACTGCCCGTGCTCAGAGAGCTCATCGCCGAACGCTACACGGCGCGCGGGGTCCGCACCGATCCCGATCAGATACTCATCACCTCGGGGGCCTTCGGCGCCGTGTCCATCGCAGTGCGTGGTCTCAACGAGGGCCGGGGCCGGGTGCTCATCGAAAGCCCGACCTACCCGAACGCAATCGCAACCCTGGAAGGCGCAGGTGTCTCCCTGATTCCCTACCCTCTCGAGAGAGGTTCGGCCGGGCACCACTGGGACATCGAGGCCATGGACCATATCGCCCGCCAGACGCGGGTCCGGTCGGCCTACCTCATCCCCGACTTCCACAATCCCACCGGTGCACTCCTGCCCGAAGCGCAACGGCCCGAACTCGGGGCCATGCTCAGCCGCAATTCAGTGGTGCCCATCTTCGACGAGTCTCTGGTCGAGCTGGGCCTTGATGGCGAACCGACTCCAACCCCGATGGCGGCCTTCGTGCCCGACTCCATCACGGCAGGAAGCGCCAGTAAGATCTCCTGGGGTGGACTCCGAGTCGGATGGATGCGAATTCCTGCCCACCGCATCGAGGGGATGGCATCCACCCGACTGAGTCTCGACCTCGGCGCTCCTGTGCTCGAGCAGCTGGTCGCCGTCGAACTCATGCGCGACCATGACAGAATCGTTGCCGACTACAGAGACAAACTGCGCGCGGCCCGGGACAGTCTCGCAGCAAAGGTGCGCGCTCATCTTCCCTCGTGGCAGGTCATTGTCCCCAGCGGAGGTATGGCGCTGTGGTGTCGACTGCCCGAGGACCGCTCGGGGGCGCTGGCCATCGCGGCCAGGCGACACGGACTCGGTTTGGTCTCGGGACCCAATTTCGCCCCTGCTGGGGGCCTGGACAGGTGGATCCGCTTGCCGTACACGGTCGCCGAGGCACAATTGGGCGAGGTCGGCCCCCGGCTCGCCGCTGCCTGGGATGATGCCCTGGAATACACCGACCGGATTCCGGCCGGGCGAGCGCGGATCGTTGCCTGAAACACTCTGGGTACCATGAGGATATGGACGAGGATATGGACGAGGATATGAGCGTGGACGAGGGTCTGGACCACAACGGAGAGTACTCGACTGCTGAGAACGTTGAGGACTTCCGGATCAACATCGCCGAGGTGAATCGGCGCATCGCCTCCGCAGCTGAGCGGGTAGGCCGTGAGCCCGGTGAGATCGAACTGCTGCCCGTGAGCAAGACGGTCCCGCAGGAGAGGATCCGGGCGGCCGTAGCCGCTGGGTGTCACAAGCTTGGCGAAAACAAGGTGCAGGAGGCCTTCCGGAAGTCAGATGAGATGGCTGACCTTGACATCGACTGGGCTGTCATCGGTCACCTGCAGTCAAACAAAGCCCGGGACGTGGCGAAGTTCGCGTCCGAATTCCAAGCACTGGACAGACTGAAAGTCGCAGCAGCTCTCGATCGGCGTCTGGAGGCAGCGGGCCGCAGCCTCGACGTCTATGTCCAGGTCAACACCTCGGCTGAAGAGTCGAAGTTCGGAATGCCGCCGGAGGAACTCCTGGGCTTCCTGCGCGAACTGCCGCAGTTCCCGACCCTGAAGGTCCAGGGGCTGATGACTCTGGCGGTGTTCTCCTCCGACATCGACCGTGTCCGCACCTGCTTCCAGCGTCTGCGCACCCTGCGAGATCAGGCGCAGGAGACCGACCCGGAGCTGATCGGCAGCGGAAAACTCTCCATGGGCATGTCCGGGGACTACGAGGTGGCCATCGAAGAAGGAGCGAACTGCGTCCGAGTGGGCCAAGCCATCTTCGGCAGGCGGGCACTGCCTGACAGCTACTACTGGCCCGAGAACGGCTGACCAACCCGCCGTGCTCGCGTCACTGGCTAGGCATCAGGTTCTCTGGTACTTCACCGCCATACTCATGGGCGCCCTCATCGGCCTCTGCCTGCCAACGGCGCCGACGATCGCCACAGCCGCGATCACCCCTTGCCTCATCGCACTCCTGTTCGTGACCTTCCTCGACATCCCGTTCGATGCGGTCCGAGACTCCTTCTCCGACATGAAGTTCTTGGGCGCCGTTGCCCTGACCAATTTCGTTCTCGTCCCGCTCTTCGTGGCCGGCCTCTATGCCGTGATTCCTCTGCATGAGACGGTCGTCGTGCCCGTCCTCATCGTTCTCCTCACCCCCTGTATCGACTACGTCCTCGTCTTCACCAAACTGGCCGGCGGGGCCTACACACGTCTGCTCGCACTGACACCAGTGCTTATGCTCGTCCAGATCATTCTGCTTCCGGTTTACCTGTGGGTGACTCTGGGAGACACAGCAGCCGCTGCGATCACTCCCGGGCCATTCATCGCCGCACTCGTCATCTTCATCATCGTGCCGCTGGGTGCCTCCATCGGGGTGCGCCTGCTCTCTCGCCGATCGAGCATCGTAGATCGCTCCGTCCGGGTCGTCTCGGAATCGATGGTTCTGCTGATGATGGCGACTCTGGCCGTGATCGCCGCGGCACAGGTCCCGCTGATCGCCCCACAGCTGTCGAAGTTGGGTGGTGCCATCGCGGCCTTCGTCGTGTTCGCAACCATCATGACCGGCTTCGGATGGGTCCTGGCGCGGACACTGCCGCTGTCTGTGGGGCAGGGCAGAGCCCTCGTATTCACTGGCGTGACCCGCAATTCACTGGTCATGCTCCCGATCGTGCGGGCCATCACCGCAGACGGCATCGGCCCGGCCGCGGTCGTTGCGCAGACGATGATCGAACTGGTCTTCATGCTCCTCCTGGTCCGCGCAGTACCGCTCATCCTCCCGGAAACCGTCGTGTCCGAAAACCGCTAGTAAAGTCTTGGGAATGGGAGCAGAATGGCATCATGCTCACCACAGATCAGTGCTATCAAGCGGTGGCCGGGCGGGACAGGCGCTTCGACGGAATGTTCTTCACCGCGGTTCGGTCAACCGGCATCTTCTGTCGGCCGTCCTGCCCGGCCAGAACTCCTCTGCGTAAAAACGTCGACTTCTACCAGACCGCAGCGGCAGCGACTGAGGCAGGTTTTCGGGCCTGCAAACGGTGCCGACCCGATGCCAGCCCGAATTCGCCGGAGTGGGACACCCGAGCCGATGTTACGGCTCGAGCCATGAGGCTCATCCAAGATGGCCTCGTCGACCGAGCGGGGATCTCCGGGCTCGCCTCGGCGCTGGGATACAGCCCACGGCAGCTGGGGCGAGTGCTGCAGTCCGAACTCGGGGTCGGACCGCTGGCCATCGCCCGCACTGAACGTATCAGGACCGCTCGCACATTGGTCGAATCGACAACGCTGTCCATGAGTGAAGTCGCCTTTGCCGCCGGCTTCGCAAGCATCCGTCAGTTCAACGACACCTTCCGCGCAGTCTATTCGTCCACTCCACGGGATTTGCGCAACAATGCAGGAGCCCGGCACGGCACTCAGAGCATCACGGTTCGCCTGGCGTACCGCGCGCCTCTCGACCATACACACCTCTTCAGGTATCTGGCGGTGCGCGCGATCCCTGGGGTCGAAGACGTCACCGGTGATCATTACACCCGTTCACTGCGCCTGGCGCATGGACCGGCTGTCCTGACACTGGCCCCGGGCGCTGGGGACTATATCGAATGCCACCTCCGCCTGGCCGATAGCCGGGATCTCGGAAGTGCGGTCGCCAGAGCCAGACGAATCCTCGACCTCGACGCGGACCCCCTCGCTGTGCGCGCGACCCTGGAAGAGGCAGGACTCTCCGAACTCATCGACCGCTACCCGGGCATCCGTTCTCCGGGCACCGGCGATCCAGTCGAACTCGCCATCCGAACGATCCTGGGACAGCAGATCTCGGTCATCGCCGCACAGACCCATCTGAAGCGTCTGGTAAGCGCCCACGGGCAGTCACTGCCCGAGGAGTTGAGGGTCGGCACC
This sequence comes from Brevibacterium sp. FME17, assembly GCF_014897515.1. Taxonomy (NCBI): domain Bacteria; kingdom Bacillati; phylum Actinomycetota; class Actinomycetes; order Micrococcales; family Brevibacteriaceae; genus Brevibacterium; species Brevibacterium sp. FME17. Next base: position 53,007 of record NZ_JABUYD010000013.1, on the reverse strand, counting down.
GTCGACCGAGTGTTTCCCACGGCCGCCGAAATCGCTGAGATTCCGGAAGAACATTGGTCACTGCCGCGGCGCAGGATCGACACGCTTCGGGTGCTTAGCGCACACCTGGCAGACGGTTCGATCGATTTGGGGCCAGGGTGCGACCGCACAGAAGTCAACGACAGCCTGCTTGCGATCCCCGGAATCGGGCCCTGGAGTCTTGGCTATATTCGGATGCGAGCGCTGGGGGACCCCGATGTCCTGCTCAGCTCCGATCTCGGGGTCAAGAAGGCGATCGACGAGCTCAATGGTCCTGGCACGGACATGACCGACTGGGCCCAGCAGCTGGAACGCTTACGACCCTGGCGGTCCTACGTCACGCACTTGATGTGGGCCCATCACGCGCGGCCCCAGGCATCCCCGGCAGTACCGCCCGCAACGCAATCACACCGACCAACCGGGACAGACGCAGAATCACCCACAGACACACCCACAGACACAGCCACCCACAGCACCGCGAATCGGAAGCGAAGAAGACAATGACGATGACACTGACCCACCCCACGGCGAACACAGTGAGCTACACGGTCATAGGGTCCACAGTGGGAAAGATCCTTCTCACCTCGGATGGTGAGCACCTCACCGGGCTCTACCTGGACGACTTCGACCAAATTCTGCAGCGACTGGAAACGACTGGTGGTGTCGAGCCGGTCATCGACGAGAAGATGAACGTGTTCGTCGAGGCAGGGGAGCAGCTCGCCGAGTACTTCGCCGGCACCCTCAAGACATTTGACCTCCCCTTGGCACCACAGGGCACAGAATTCCAACGGGAGGTCTGGCAGGCGCTGACGACGATTCCCTATGGCACGACTGCCGGATACGGGGAACTCGCTGTGTGGATCAACAGGCCCACGGCGGCCCGGGCAGTCGGAGCGGCCAATGGTCGGAACCCGATCAGCATCATCGTTCCCTGCCACCGTGTGATCGGCGCGAACGGGGCGTTGACAGGTTACGCCTGGGGAGTAGGGAAGAAACGGACCCTGCTCAATCTCGAGGCCGGTCGCTGACTGAGAGAGCCACAGACGGCTGTTGACCTAGAGCCGCGGCTTTTGAGGGCCACCAGCAGCGGCGTGGAAGTGAAGAAGGACCCGGTCTCATCGTGATGAGACCGGGTCCTTCGTACGGTGGAGGTAAGGGGATTCGAACCCCTGACCTTCTCCATGCCATGGAGACGCGCTACCAACTGCGCCATACCCCCGCTTGCTGGTTCAATATTACTCAGGTGCACGCGGGACGACAAATCGGGCGACAGTGACGCTGACCACACTCGGGCCTGCAAGCGGCGACTGGAGCTGAATCAGTGGAGGGAGCATAACCTGTGACGAGAGTGGGGGCAGCGACGGCGGCCGGGACCGGGCGAACCCCGGTCCCGGCCACCTGCATCAGATCATCGGCCGCACATAGTAGAGGTACTTCGCTACGTCGCGTTCGCGCTGCTCCTTCACCCGCTCCTCTCGAGCAAGTTGGCGAATCTGCGCGTTGCGACGTTCGCGTGCGGCCTGGAGGCGATCCTCGGTGGTGGTTGTCGGGCGGCGAGCCCATTGGATCAGCTTGAGCCCGGTGCTCAGCGCTATGCGCCGTGGATAGGTGAATGGAAATGCCGTAGACAAAATGAGTCCTTAATGTTTTCGGGCAGGGGAAACGCCCAAATGAGGGTTAGTGAAAATGTTCGAACTCAATGAGCCGAATGAAAGGCTCAGTGTGCCGAATGAAAGCGACTTCTGTGAGATGAATGCACTGATCGATGACCGCATAACAGTCTGAGACTCGGTGAGGATCAGACGACACAGCGGTGCCTGCCCAGGGGCAGATGCAGTCGGATGAGTGGCTTCACAACACGCAGGGTCGGTGATGTCCGGGAACGAACGCACCTGGTGAACGACGGTGTCCTACGCGAGTTCAGGACATGCATCGATGCTGCGAGCAAGCGCCGACAGTGGCGCGAGTGCGGCATGAAAGCACGATGACCCTGCGGGAGGAAACGTACCGGTGTTCAGCTGACCGATGGAGAAAGACGCAAGAGGCGGCTGGAATTCAGCCGACGAGCCCTTGTCCGCCAATCAAGCAGGCAGTGATTCCGATCCAGCGGTGCTGGGGATGGGGAAATGCGATGAGTTTCAACATGCTCCTGCGCTCCTTTCTTGGTCTTGGATCTCGTGTGAGCGGCGTCAGCGCTCATTGTGTTCAAATGCAATTCTACAGTTTATGCGAATCCGTGATTGCACTGACGAATTTATCACAGGTGAAGAACTCTGTGTGAGTTCTGTTCATTATTTCTGAACTTTATTTCGGCTAATGGGAATCATCGTCTAATCGGGTCTGTTCGAGTCCGATGACCTGTCACCGATCAACTCAAGTTTCAGAATCACAATCTCCATCAGAATCACCTTTCCACAGTCACCGGAACGTGAGGTCGAAGAATGGTGACATGGCGACGTAGAATCTTCTCAGACTCGCGACTCTTTGGGAGAAGATAATGTCACAGCCAGCTGCCCCCACTCGACGACTGATCGTCGGATACATCGCCACCGACCGTGGACGCGACGCCATCGCTCTGGCCATTTCACTGGCGCGCTCCGCCGGGATCGAACTCATCGTGACGATTGTGCGTCCGGAGTCATCGACCTTCACTGCAGGCAATTCGATACCGCAGGACGGTTCCGGGATCGTCTCGCAGCAGCTTGAAGACTGGCTCGATGAGGCTCTGGCCCTTGTGCCCGACGATGTCTCTGCTCGCGGCGTCATTCACACCTCGTCCAATGAGTCCAAGGGCCTGATGGAGGTGGCGAGAGACGAGGGCGCACTCGGCATCGTCATCGGTGCTCGTGCCACGACGCTGATGCGCTCGTTCCGCATCGGGACGGTCGCAACCTCATTGCTGCACTCCTCAGAGGTCCCCGTGGTTCTGGCTCCCTCAGGCAATTCGGACATCGGCCCCGTTTCCCGAATCACCACACTCTTCGGAGCACGGCCCGGAGCGGCAGCCCTCATCGGCGCGGCAATAAAGTCCGCTTCAGCCCTCGACGTCGACCTGCGCCTGCTGTCCTTGATCGAGAGCGACGGACTCGCCGACGACGACACTGTCGAGATCCGAGAATTCGCCGAGGAGTACGGAGGAGCGGTCCTGGCCGGACGCGCAGCCACGATGTTTGAATCGGGCCGCGCCGTCGTGAAGTCACAGGCCGGGGCCGACATCGAGGATGCTGCGGCCAACGTGGACTTCCAGCCAGGCGAAATCGCGTTCATCGGTTCCAGCAGGCTCGGCCGAGGCGGTCGAGTCTTCATCGGTGCTCGTGCCAGGAGACTGCTGCGCGTGCTGCCGGTGCCCGTCGTCGTCGTGCCTCGTCGGGCAGCGGATACCGCACCTGCGCAGTGAGTCGTTCGCCTGCGTCTCGCACCGATTTCATCGTCGATGGCCACCCGACGGCAGCGTGGGTGCATTCCTCAGACTCGACGGTCACTCGCCCCGTCCTCATGGTCCACGGATTCCGCGGTGACCACCACGGGATGGACCTCATCGCAGGAACAATCCGCGACCGTGATGTCATCGTCGCCGACCTGCCCGGATTCGGGCTGAACGCTCCTCTTCCAGGAGGTCTGAGTCTCGACAGCTACTACGCTCATCTGGTCGGGCTCATCGCCGAGGTGAGCGCGCGTTGGCAGCTCGCACCGATCGTTCTCGGCCACTCCTTCGGATCCATTCTGGTTGCTCATATGGCAGCCCGGCAGCCGACGACGGCTCCTGAGCTCGTCCTTATCAACCCGATCACGAGCCCGGCACTCGAAGGCTCGGCGAAGGTGCTGACAGCGCTGACTCGCCTCTACTACACCCTCGGCGCCCAGCTGCCGGAGGAGATCGGACATCAGCTGCTGGCCAACCCCGTCATCGTCCGGGCGATGAGTGAGGTCATGGCCACGACAAAAGATCGCGGACTGCGGCGCTATATCCACGACCAGCATGCACGGCACTTCTCCACTTTCAGCGATCGGACTTCACTGGCAGCGGCCTTCGACGTCTCTGTCGCTCATACCGTCACCGAGGTGAGCGACCGGCTGAGCATGCCGACTCTCGTCATCGCAGGGGACAAGGACGCCATCGCTCCGATCAAAGCGACACGGAAGTTCGTCGCCGGACTCAGCGATGCCACCTTCGTCGAACTCTCCGGTGTGGGGCACTTGGTCCACTATGAGCGTCCCGACGAAGCCGCCTCGGCGATCATGGATTTCTGCCGCGGTCGAGATTGAACCCAGCGCGAGGACGTCGTCGGCAACGATGGCTGCGCCTCTGCGGCAAGTAGAAGGGCCGATGCGAATCAACGCATCGGCCCTTCTGTTGGCGACTATCGGGTGTCAGGCCTTACGGTCGACGGCCCAGTGATAGACCATGGGGATGAGGAAGGCGAAGCACGAGGCGAGCAGGCCCGCCCAGAAGAGCCAGAACTCGGTACCAGCGGCACCGTAGAATCCGACACCGAAGAGGTAGAGACCGAACACGAAGAGGGCAAACGAGACGATGAAGACGATGACGTCAGCGAACGATGCTGAGTTACGAGTTCTCTTCGTAGTGGCGATGTTGGACATGTTCTCCTCCGACGGTCATTGGGGTGCAGACTGACACACTGCCAGTAAGTCTACACGCAGTAGAGAAGATTCCGGGTCCGAGGATCGCCCGAGTTGCGGCGGTAATCGATCAGTCGCGTGCGGAGCTCTTCTCTGGCACCAGCCAGCCCAGAAGCGCAGACACGATCGAGACGATGATCGCAGCGAGGATGGCCGAGGGGAAGAAGCTGTCGAGAGTGAACTCGAATGGGGTGAAGCCGCTGAGCCAGCTGGTCAGGGCCAGCATGATCGCGTTGATGACGATCGAGAACAGGCCCAGGGTCAGACACGTGATGGGTGCGGACACGAAACTGAGGATCGGTTTGATGAACGCGTTCGCCAATCCGAAGATCAGCCCGATCACGAGGTAGGAGATGATCGTGGCAGCGATCGCTCCGGTCTGGTCCTCGACGACTGGGTTTCCTTCGATGACGACGCCAGGCAGGATCCAAGCAGCGACCCAGATCGCACATGCGTTGACGACAACTCGAGAGAGGAAGTTCATGTCGCCATCTTCCCATTCTCGTCTGCATTCTTACTGAGTCGCGGGTGAGAGTGGGGTCTGTGCCCGGCGACGATGGTGAGCAAGCTCAAGCGCTGAAGTTCGCAAGCACCCTCGTGTGCGCGTGCCGATCCCGGTAGCCTGGAAGAAGCGCCGAACTGCGCCGACAGAGTGAACAGAGTGCATCTACCGAGTGATTCGATCCAGGTCACCACGGCGGCACCGATCCCCATCGCAGAGATGGGGGAGAAACTGGATTGATATGCCCGGCAACGAAACCCGCACCCGTCCCGACGCGATCGCAGCACCGAAGCTGCTGACCATCGTGGGCCGCAGCTATTTCCCGATCGCCTTCGTGGCCCGCCTGCCCTATGCGATGGTGGTCATCGGAGTCCTCACCCTCGTCGTCGCCGGTCGTGAGTCGCTGAGTCTGGGCGGCATCAACTCAGCCATGGTCGGCCTGGGGACGGCGATCTTCGGCTCCTTCATCGGTGCTGCCGCGGACCGCTGGGGTCAACGACGCGTGCTGCTGACCATCGGCCTGCTCAACAGCATCGCTTTGGTCTTCATGGCCTGGGTCGTCTTCAGCCCCCTGCCTGATTCCGTGGTGCTCCTAGCCGCCTTCGCCATCGGTGCCACTGCCCCGCAGGTCGCCCCGATGTCACGCTCTCGCCTCGTCGAGATCATCATGTCCAAACTCTCAGGCCCCAGACAGCAGAAGACCCTCAACGGCACCATGGCCTATGAGTCGGCCGCCGATGAGTTCGTGTTCGTCTTCGGCCCCTTCATCGTCGGTCTCCTCGCCACAACCCTGCACCCGGTGGCGCCGATCATCGGTGCCGTGATCATGACCCTGGTATTCGTGACCTCATTCGCCCTCCACCCCACGGGCAGGGCCGTCGTCAGCACCTCGGCACAGCCACGAGTCCAGGCCCCGGCCAAGGAGCTGTTCACCTTCGGCGTCTTCGTCATCATCCTCGGCGTCTTCGGCATCGGGCTCGTCTTCGGGTCGACGCTGACGGCGCTGACCTCACTGACGAACGACCTCGGACGCCCCGAGGAAGCGGGTCTCATCTACGGCATCATGGGCATCGGATCCGCCATTCTCGCGATCACCGTCGCGGTGTTCTCCCCGCGCTACGCACTGTGGGCCAGGCTGCTGTCATTCGCACCGCTGATGCTCATCGGCGCAGTGATCATGGCGTCATCGACCTCAATGGCCACCGTGGTCATCGCCCTCCTGCTCATGGGCTGCGCGGTCGGACCGACGCTGGTGACCCTGTTCAGCCTTGCCGCTGAGCGCAGTCCCATCGGTCGTTCGGCGACAATCATGTCCATGGCCGGTTCCGCGATCATCGTCGGCCAGTCGGTGGCGTCGGCAGTCAACGGAATCCTCGCCGAGGAGGCCGGAACTTCGGCCGCAATGGCTGTTCCGATGGCGGCTTCCGCACTCGTCCTCGTCGCCGGTCTGCTCAACGTCTTCGTCGGCAGAAAAGCGCGAAAAAGAGACCTGGTTCACTCGTAGTTTCCGCCTTCTGGGACGCGGCGTCCCAGGATTGAGATCGTGTGACCTGAGCAATATCGGGGAGTAGCATTGCCGGTTGTTCACAGTGAATCGCGCACCACAGTGCGCGTTTGCACGCCACAACGGAAAGCACGATATGTCATCAAGCACCTCAACGACTGAGGACGTGCGGAACGACACCCGTTTCTTCGGGCACCCACTTCCGCTCATGCAGCTCTTCAGCCTCGAACTGTGGGAGCGTTTCTCCTACTACGGGATGAACGGCATCCTCGCCATCTACCTGTACTTCAAGGTCACCGACGGCGGGTTGGGTATGCCTCAGCCCACGGCCATCGGAATCGTCGGTGCCTACGGCGGCGCAGTCTTCCTTGCCACGATCCTCGGCGCATGGGTGGCGGACAGAATCCTCGGTGCGGAGAAGATCCTCTTCTACTCGGCCATCATCATCATGGTCGGCCACATCTGCCTGGCGCTCATCCCCGGCTTCGGCGGAGTCGCCGCCGGACTCATTCTTGTCGCGCTGGGCTCAGGTGGCCTCAAGGCCAATGCCTCTGCCCTCGTCGGTGAACTCTACTCAGAGAAGGATCCGCGCAGAGATGCCGGCTTCACCCTCTTCTACATGGGCGTCAACCTGGGCGCTTTCCTGGGACCGCTCATCACCGGCCTTCTGCAGAAGCAGATCGGCTTCCACTTCGGTTTCGGTGCCGCCGCCGTCGGTATGGCTCTGGGCCTGATCATCTATGCCACAGGTCGAAAGAACCTGCCCGATGAGTCACGGGGAGCGGTCAATCCGCTGCCGAGTTCGAAGCTCTACCTGTTCCTCTCAGCCATTGCCCTCGTCGTCGTGCTCATCGTCGTGCTGTGGATGTCGCATATCGTCAATCCGGAGAACGTGGACTGGTGGATCGCGGGAATCTCGGCCGGTGCAGCGGCGTGCTACTTCATCGTCATGTTCCGCAGCCCGCAGACCAACGCCGACGAGCGCTCACGTGTGCTGGCGTTCATTCCGTTCTTCATCACTTGTGTGGTCTTCTGGTCGCTGTATCAGCAGATTTTCGGGACGCTGACCGCCTATTCCGATTCGCAGATGAACCGTGTGATCTTCGGATGGGAGATGCCGATCAACTGGCTGCAGCTGATCCCGCCGATCTTCGTCATCGCCTTCGCGCCAGTATTCTCAGCGATCTGGTTCAAGCTGGGCACACGACAGATTTCGACCCCGGTCAAGGCCGGATTCTCACTCATCATCATCGGTATCGCGTTCCTGCTGTTCCTGCCGTACGCCAATGCCGGAGAGCATGAGACGCCTCTGCTGTGGGTGGCATTCATCCTGCTGCTGTTCGTCTTCGCCGAACTGATGATCTCGCCGATCGGGCTGTCCTTCTCCTCGAAGGTGGCACCGAAGGTGTTCCAATCACAGATGATCGCAGTGTTCTTCCTCGCCTCAGGCGTGGGAACCGCACTCTCCGGTGTGCTGGGCGGGTACTACTCCGCCGATAACCAGACGCCGTATTGGACGTCGATCGGTGCGGCCTCGATCATCCTCGGTCTGCTGGCTCTGACCCTGACGAAGCCGATGCTGAAGGCACTGCGCGGAATCCGCTGACACCTCGGCGGTTCCCTTACGATCTCAAAAGTGTCTGAAACGCCCCTGCTCACGCCGTGTGAGCTGGGGCGTTTCGTCACACCCCGATGAAGATGGGCAGCGCATCGGGATGATGGGCATGGACGATCGTGAGAAAGACGAGCGCGTCGAAGAGGAGATGAACGGTCACGGTGTAGGGCAGAGACTTCGTCCGAGTGAAGATAAAGGCCTGGACGAGTGCGAACGGGATCGTCAGCACCGGCCCGATCGATCGGTAGCCCAGCTCCCACAGGAAGGAGACGAAGATGATGGTGGTGAAGACGTTCGCGGTCCAGAAGGCGAAGTGTTTGCGCAACAGGGCGAAGACGGTGCAGATGAAGAACAGCTCGTCCCAGATCCCGACCGCATTGACGCCGAAGAAGAGACGCACTATCTCATCCCACTGGGTCATCGGTGGCCAATTGAGGTAGACCCCGGTGCGCATGAAGTACTGGGGGAGGATGAGCCAGGCGACGACGATGACGAACAGCAGCCAGGCCCATTCCAACCGCGACCATTTCTGCCCCCGACGCAGAGGGAAGACGATTGTCCGGTCCTTGAACCCATAACGAGTGATCAGCCAGGGGATGATCACCACCGCAGAGAGCACGACCCCCATGCGGGCGATGTTGGTCCACGAGATGTCGGCGGCCACCGAGATCGAGGAGATCAGCCCCAGGCTGCCGGCGATGACGCTGAGGTCGCGGGCAAATTCTCGATCGGCCATCCATGCGACGATGAGGGAGGCCACCATCGGCAGATACCCGAAGGCTCTCAACTCGGGAAATGTGGTTCCGAGCCCGAACAGGATGAAAGCGGACAGTGCCAACAGGGCTGCGGCCAGTCCTGGCCAGGAAACGAGGTCGAATCGTTTGGAATCAGGTTCGAATCGCGTTTGTGTGTCCACGCTTGACACTCTAAATCACCACAGTCCGAACATGAGTGCTCGAATCGGGAAGTCCTCGTAGGATCTCACTTAGGCGAAAGGACATCAGTGGAACCAGAGGAATACTGCCGACTCATCATCTCATCGGCCCCCGACCGTACCGTGGAGTCGATTCCCGCGGAGTCAGCGCTCGGCAGAATCGCTGCCGAAGAGGTGATCGCCGATGCTCCCATCCCCGGCTTCGCCACCTCGGCGATGGACGGATTCGCATTGGATAAGAAGGCGTTGGCCAGTGCCCGGGCCGGCGCCGAGGTGGTTGTGCGCGGCGACATCCCCGCCGGCACCAAGCCGGTCGACATCAAACCCGGCACCGCCGTGCGAGTGATGACCGGAGCTCAGGTGCCCGCCACCGCCGAGGTGGTCGTCCCCGTCGAGCTCACCGATGCCAAGCGCACGGGGTCGGCTCCCGACCGGATCCGCGTCTCTTCGCTGCCCATGGGGCTGCGAACTGGCTGGAACATCAGGACGGTGGGGGAGGACACCCTGAGTGGGGACGTCGTCATCCGCGCCGGTGAGGTGATCAATTCTGCGGGTGTGGGCACACTGGCCATGATGGGATGCGAGACCATCAGCGTCCACCGGCCACTGACCATCGGCCTCATCGTCACCGGAGATGAACTGCACACCCGGGACGAGCTGCAGGCAGAGCTGCACGCCGATCCTGGCGAGTCGGCGCAGCCGTTCATCCACAACTCGAATCTGCCCATGCTCAGCTCCGCGATCACTGCGGCCGGAGCCATTCCAGTCGAACGCAGCTGCGGGGATGACCCGACAGTTTTCCGACAGATCATCGACGAGCTCCGCGACTGCGTTGACCTGATCATCACGACCGGCGGGATCAGTGCCGGTGCCTTCGAAGTCGTCAGACAGACCCTGAGCGATGACCATTCGACGTTCCTGCGCCTGACGATGCGCCCCGGAGGGCCCCAGGGTTACGGACGCTGCGACGATGTCCCTCTGCTGCATTTCCCCGGCACTCCGACAGGGGCACTCCTGTCCTTCCACCTCTTCGCACGATCGGTCATCGAGGCCAGTCCTCTCGCGGCGCGGTGGAAGAAGGCTGTCTACGCTGGCCCCGAAATCAGTGGCCACGGCAAGGCCCTCAGCCTGGTGCCTGGCTGCTTCAACATTGGGGGAGAGATCGCAGCTTTCGAACGTTCACGACTGCGAGACTTCTCCGGCGCCGATGTCATCATCCGAGTCCCGCAAGGCCCAGGGGCCATTCGCGACGGGGACACCATTAAGGTCCTTGACTGCTGATTCCAAGCATGAGTTCGAATGCCAAGCTGCCCGAGCGGCGATGGCGAGGTGTCTGAGTGTCGATGCCGACTAGACTGAGGCACATGTCAGGACATGCGCTCAGTTCTGCGGACACGGCACGCTATGCACGCCAGATCCGCCTCAGCGGTTTCGGCCCGCAGGCCCAATCCGCGCTCCTCAACTCCCATGTACTCGTCATCGGCGCCGGTGGGCTCGGGGCACCGGTCCTGACGTATCTGGCGGCCGCCGGTGTCGGACGCATCAGCATCGTCGACCCCGACACGGTGGAACTGAGCAACCTGCACCGCCAATTCATCCACTCTGAGGCACGCGTGGGCCATCGGAAGGTCGAATCTGCCAAACAGCGGATGGGCGAGCTGAACTCGACCCTCGACATCATCACCCACCCGGTGCTGCTGACACCGGACAACGCCCTCGACCTCATCGGTGACGTCGATATCGTCATCGACGGAAGCGATAACTTCGCGACGAGATACCTAGCCAACGACGCCTGCGAGATCCTTGAGAAGCCCCTCGTCTGGGGCACGATCCTCGGATTCGACGGCCAGGTCGCTGTCTTCGACACCACCCAGGGGTCAACCCTGCGCGACCTCTACCCGGTCGTCCCCGCACCCGGGTCGGTCCCGGACTGTGCGACTGCCGGAGTCCTCGGGGCGCTGTGTGGAAGCATCGGTGCAGCCATGGCGATGGAGACGATCAAAATTCTCACCGGCATCGGCTCCCCGCTCTACAACGCGGTCTCCATCCACAGCAGCCTCGACGCCAGCTGGGAGAGCGTTCCGGTAGGTCGGATACCGCACCGGGATCCGGTCAGGGACCTGGAGAGCCACCTCGGCGACTATGGTGCCGAGCACGGCGAACACGGTGTACACGAAAACGGGTTGTCGTCTGGGACCTCAGCGGGCACGGATCCGAGCGTGACGTGGGCGAACATCGCACCCGGCACGCACCTCGTCGACATCAGAGACGATGAAGAAGTCTCGGGAGGAATGGTCCCCGGAGCACAGCACATCCCCATCGACGCTCTCCTCGCCGATCCCGGACAGATCGCCGATCAGGAGCCAGTCGCACTCTACTGCCGTTCGGGCGTGCGCTCCTCGCGGGCCTGCGCTCAGCTGCGTGCACAGGGTGCGGATGTCACCTCGGTCTCCGGGGGCTATCTCGCGTATCTGTCACTGCCTCGCTGAGACTCCGTGCCGTACTTAGAATCCCAGTCGCACTGACACTCTCAGCCGCCGGCGAAAGGTGGGAGCACGTCGACGATGTCGCCCTCGCTCAGAGCCGCGCGAGGATCTGTGGCCGCGATCGCGTTGACCAGGAAGCTTGAACGGGAGATGACTGTTGTCGCCTCCGCACCGGCATCCTTCGTCAGCGTCGCGATCAGTTCGTCAATGGTCGCCGCAGTCGCGGTGCATTCCTTTGTTCCGAAGGCTTCTCGTGCGGCTGCGAAGAACCGGACTCTGATCTGGGGCACTTATCCTCCGATGGCGCTCATGGGACGTTGGGGCTGTTCGAAGGACTCGGAATCCATGCCGTGACCCGCCAGCTTCTTCCAGTGCGCGCCCTTCCACAGATTAGCGATGGCTTCATCGTCGGCACCACCGCGCATGGCGGTGAGCAGGTCGACCTCGGTGTGTGAGAACAGGCAGGTGCGCACCCGTCCCTCTGCGGTCAGGCGGGTGCGGGTGCAGTCGGCGCAGAACGGACGGGTCACCGAGGCGATGATGCCTACGTCGCCGATGATGGTCTCCGGGTCATCCCTACTGGCAACGAGGAACTTCTCTGCCGGAGCACCGTTCCGAGGGGCCGAATCCGGGGTGAGGACGAAATCGGGCTCAAGCAGAGCGAAGATGTCAGCGGCCGTGATCATGGTGCCGCGTTCCCAGGAGTGTCCGGCGTCGAGGGGCATCTGCTCGATGAAGCGCAGTTTGAGTCCGCGCTCGAGGCACCATGCCAACAGTTCTGGAGCCTGGCCGTCGTTGACACCGGGCAGCAGAACAGCATTGATCTTCACAGGGTCCATACCTGCGGCTTGGGCACCCTCGATTCCTTCGAGCACCCGGTTGAGGAACGGGCGGCGAGTGATCGTGGCGAAGGTTTCAGGGTCGACGGTGTCGAGAGAGACATTGATGCGGTCGAGTCCCGCGTCCCGCAGCTTCGCCGCGCGCTTATCGAGACCGATGGCATTCGTCGTCAGAGCGATATTGGGCCGGGGTTCCAGCGCGGCGACTCCGGCGACGATGTCGGTGACGTCCTTGCGAGTCAACGGTTCCCCGCCGGTGAATCTGACCTGGTCGACGCCGAACTTCTCCACCCCGATGCGCACGAAGCGGATGATCTCCTCGGCCGTCATCGCCGCATCGCGAGACATGAACTCCACACCTTCTTCGGGCATGCAGTAGCTGCATCGCAGGTTGCAGAAATCGGTCAGCGAGATGCGCAGGTCTCGGGCTCGTCTGCCGAAGGTGTCCAGGAGCGAATCCTCCTGATGCGCTGTGAACGTCTCACCCGGGTCCACGGTTGGAGTCCTCAGTACAGGTGTGGGCAGGCTGATCTTCCGCATTCTGCCATCCTCCTTGATCAACATTATGGATATCATCGTCCCATGACTACCGCCATGATGCATCGTCACCGTGTCCAAGAGACGATCTCTGCACTCCTAGACACACAGACCGTGTCGATCAGTGACCTCCTCGATGCACCGCGCAGGCTCGCGACCAGCGTCGCCTCGCCCATCGACGTTCCCGGCTTCGACAATTCGAGCATGGACGGATACGCCGTGGCGGCTTCTACTCTGAATGCCGCAGCACAACGACCTGATCACGATGCGCAGGGAAATGCCCATACAGTCTACGGCCCCTTGCCCGTTCGCGGAAGGGTCGCTGCCGGCGCCATCGGTGAGAAAGTGGCACCCGGTGCCGTCATCGAGATCATGACAGGGGCGCCGCTGCCGGAGGGCACGGACACCGTCATCGCCATCGAGGCCACAGCCCCGGCGGAATTCGGTGCGCCGGAGATCACTATCGCACTGCCGAGCACGGACACAGGCCCTCGGCCCGGCACCTTCGTGCGCACTCGTGGCAGCGACGTCACCGCCGGGACAACGGTGCTCGATGCTGGTCTGATGCTCACGCCGGCTCACCTCGGCGTCGCGGCCTCCTGCGGAATCACCGCGCTCGAGGTTCAAAGTCTGCCGCGTGTGCTCATCGTGAGCACCGGGGATGAGATCACGGCCGAAGCCGCTGCCGGCATCCACGACGCGAATTCGATCACCCTGGGTGCCAGCCTGCGTCGCCTCGGTGTCGACACATCCATCATCACCGTCCCCGACGATCCCCAGGCGCTGCTCGATGCCGTTCGCGGTGCCGACTGCGATCTCGTCATCTCCACCGGTGGGATCTCGAAGGGCGCCCATGAGGTCGTCAAACTCGCTGCTGACCTCGATGGAGAGTCGAGCATGGTCTTCGAGCCCATCGCGATGCAGCCCGGCGGGCCGCAGGGATGCGGGCATCTGGCGAACACCGCCTGGGTGGCTCTGCCCGGTAACCCCGTCAGCGCCTTGATCAGCTTCGAGATGTTCATTCGGCCTGCACTGCTGGGTCTGGCCGTGGATGAGGAACCTCGCGAGACCGAATACCACCGGCTCCTCGGGGGCCTCGATGAGGCTCCGCCCAGTGGAAAGCTGCAGGTGCGGCGGGCCGTGATGGATGCCGAAGGCCTCAAGCTTGTCGGGGGCGCACGTTCGCATCTGCTCCACAACTACGCCCTGAGCACACATCTGGTCTTCATCCCACCGACAGATTCCGGAGCGCGGTCAGCAGCTTCCGGGGCGCAGGCGAATGAGTCCGAGCACGGCGCAGACGATAGGCTGAAGACGTGGAAGATCACATGACACTCACGCACATCGACGACTCCGGTGCCGCCCATATGGTCGACGTCGGCGATAAGGACGTCACCAAACGTCGCGCCGTCGCCACCGCACTCATCACCACCCGAAGCGAGGTGATCGATATCATCGCCGAGGCGGGTCTGCCCAAGGGCGATGCCCTGCCCGTGGCCCGTATCGCCGCAGTCATGGGCGCCAAACGCACCAGCGAGCTCATCCCGCTGTGCCACCCTCTGCCGCTGACCGGCATCGATGTCGACTTCGAACTCCTCGATGAAGGCGTCCGCATCACCGGTGCGGTGAAGACCGTGTCGAAGACCGGGGTCGAGATGGAGGCGCTGACGGCTGTGTCCATCGCCGCGCTGACTATCTTCGACATGATCAAAGCCGTCGACAACCAGGCGATCATCGGTGACATCAAGGTCATCGAGAAGTCGGGTGGACGCAGCGGCGATTGGAATCGGGAAGCATGAGCGTCATCCACACCGGCATCGTCGAGACCCCGATCAGCACTGCTGCTCTTGAACCCGATGTCCTCGACGACACCTGTGGCGCTGTGGTCAGCTTCTCCGGTGTCATCCGCGACCATGACGGGGGGCGAGGAGTCACCCGGCTGGCGTATGAGTCCCATCCAGTGGCCGGTGATCAGATCGCCGAGGTGGCCGCTGAGATTGCGGCAAAGCATCCGGCCGTGCGTCTGTCCGTCGTCCACCGCGTTGGTGCCCTCGAGATCGGCGATGTGGCCTTGGCCGCGGTCGTCGCCTCACCACATCGTCACGATTCCTTCGCCGCCTGCTCTGAGCTCATCGATGAGGTCAAGGCCCGGGTGGCGATCTGGAAGCACCAGTTCTTCGCCGACGGTGACGACGAATGGGTCGGTGCCCTCGAATGACCGAACTGCGCATCAGCGACGCGGCCCGTTTCCTCGGAGTCAGTGATGACACCATCCGCCGGTGGGTCAGCGAAGGCAAACTGACCCAGCGTAAGGACACCTCCAATCGTGCTGTGGTCGAGGGGCGCGAACTCGTGGCCCTGGCTCAGTCGAGTTCGGCCGCCCTCGAAGATCCGACAGGAGTCGTCAGCTCCGCGCGCAACCGATTCGCTGGACTGGTCACCGACGTTGTCATCGACGGCGTGATGGCCCAGGTCAGCCTCCAGTGCGGTCCGTTCCGGGTCGTATCCCTGATGTCAGCAGAAGCATGCAGGCAACTTGAACTCGGACCCGGCAGCCTTGCCACGGCCTCGGTGAAGGCGACAATGGTCTCCATCGACACGGCAGGTGTTCGCTGAGGCAGTGAATTCGCTCATTCAACCATCTATTGTCCGCAATTGCGGAGATGGATTAACGTTCTGAGTGCAAATGCGGGTTTAATGGAGAGATGAAGTTTCTGTCCGCAGCCTGCATCGTCGCACTGCTCTCACTGACCGCCTGCTCCACCGGCACAGATTCGGACTCTCCATCCGGGGAGAAGACGGCTCTGACCGTCTTCGCCGCGGCCTCCTTGACTGAGGTGTTAGGCGAGGTCGCCGAAGAGTTCTCCAAGTCTGAGCCTGATGTAGATGTGAAATTCTCCTTCGCCGGATCCTCGGACCTTGTCGCACAGATCTCCGAAGGGGCGCCGGCAGACGTCATCGCCACCGCCGATGAGAAGACCATGGACACTCTCGCCGGAGAGGACCTGCTGGCCGGACAGCCCTCGATCTTCGCCTCGAACACCCTGACTCTGGCTGTCCCCGAGGGAAACCCGGGCAAGATCAAAACCTCGAAGGACTTCGCCGGCAAGGACCTCGTCGTCTGTGCACCGCAGGTGCCCTGCGGTGCGGCGACCCAGACGTGGGCGAAAAAGAACTCTGTCACGCTCGATCCGGTCAGCGAGGAGAATTCCGTCACCGATGTGCTGGGCAAAATCAGCGCAGGTCAGGCCGATGCCGGCATCGTATACGTCACCGATGTCGCCCGCGCAGGAGGAGATGTCGAAGAGGTCGAACTCGACGGCGCCGACAAGGTCATCAACAAATACCCCGCAGCCACCGTTGACGCCAGCGACAATAAGGACGCCGCCGATGCCTTCGTGAAGTTCCTAGCGTCGAAGGAAGCGTCACGTTCGCTGACAGACGCTGGATTCTCCTCCCCATGATGACGAAGACGCGTACACGCCACCATCACTCGGCGCTGCCGAGGTGGCTGTGGATTCCCGCTGCGCTCGGCATCGCCTTCCTCTTGGTCCCGATCATCGGTCTGGTCGCACGAATCGATCCGGGCCACCTCGGCGAGGTCATCCTGGCACCTGAATCACGCTTGGCGATGGGTCTGTCGCTGCTGACTTCCATTATTGCGGCCTTGACCTGCGTGGTCATCGGATTTCCTCTGGGGTACCTGCTGGCAACCCGGAACTTCCGCGGACAACGCGTCATCCGTACGCTCATATTGCTTCCGCTCGTCCTGCCACCGGTCGTCAGCGGTCTGGCCCTTCTCTACACCTGGGGACGAACCGCGGCTCTCGGATCCCTGCTCGCCGACATGGGACTCGGGTTGGCCTACACGTCGGCAGCAGTGGTCTTCGCACAGATCTTCGTGTCACTGCCATTCATGGTCATGTCCGTCGAGACGGCTGTGGCCGCCCGCGGCCAGGACTTCGAACTCGCCGCCGCTGAACTCGGCGCCACACCCAACCGCGTGTTCTTCCACGTCACGCTTCCGCTCCTGCGCCAGGGGATCATGACCGGTGCCGTTCTCTGCTTCGCACGGGCGTTGGGGGAGTTCGGTGCGACCCTGACCTTCGCCGGCTCCCTCTCCGGCGTCACCCGCACGATGCCGCTGCAGATCTATCTGGTCCGGGAAACCGACCCGCAATCAGCAATTGCGTTGTCTCTGCTCCTCATCGCCGTCGCCCTGATCATCATCGTCCTCGCCTATCGTTCCCCTCACGCACCCCGACTCCGCACACCCAGACTCCGAGCACAGACCCTCCGGGTATCCGAGCCGACGACACCATCGATGGGAGTGGCTCAGGCGGGCGGGTCACAGGCGAGAGGCATCGAACCGAGGACGGCGAGCGCCTCCGCGATCCATCTCTGCGCGTCTGTACCCGAGCGTGGTCTGGACATCGGCCTCTCGATTCCTTCTGGGGCGACGACGGCTCTGATCGGACGCAATGGGGCAGGCAAGTCCAGCCTGTTCCAACTCATGACCGGTGCCATATCCGCCGAATCAGGTTCCCTGCGCATCGGCGAGGACACCATCTTCGACCTCGAATGCGATAAGTGGCCTCCTATCCACGCCCGTGGAATCGTCCACCTCGCACAGACACCGCTTCTGTTCCCGCATCTGAACGTCATCGACAATGTGGCCTTCGGGCTCAATGCTCAAGGACAGGCCGCCGGCGAAGCACGTGCGGCTGCGCAGGACATGCTCAACAGCCTCGGTGTCGGCCATTGCTCTGATCGGGCGCCGGAGGCTGTGTCCGGGGGACAGGCGGCCAGGATCGCGTTGGCCAGGGCTCTCGTGGTCGACCCGAAGCTGCTGCTGCTCGACGAACCTTTGGCTGCCCTCGACGTCGACGTCAAGGTCGAGACCAGGCGAGTGCTGGCCAAGGCTCTCACCGGTCGCAGCGCGATCATCATCACCCATGACGCCGAGGATGTCACCACCTTGGCAGCGACCCTGGTGCACATCGACTCCGGTCAGGTGGCCACCGTGTCACCGGTGGGGCAGGTGGGTCAGCGAATCGCCGACGTGGGATCGGGCATGCTGGGGCACGATTTCCTGACCAGCTTTTGCGCCACCGACGCAGAGGGAATACTGTGCATTAGGTCACAGCAGTCACATTGAAATTGCAATAAGGAGCACAACGACGTGGCAGAACTTTCCTATTCCTCAGGTCCTTCCGAGACACCGCTGTTGGGTCAGACCATTCCCGCACACCTCAAGGCCACAGCGACCACATATGCCCAGGAGCCAGCTCTTGTCGATCGCTATTCCGATCGCCGTTGGACCTATGCTGAGTTCGACCGCGATACCGACGCCTTGGCGATCGGCCTGCTCGAACGCGGAGTGAAGAAGGGTGACAGGGTCGGAATCTGGGCGCAGAACGTCGCCGAATGGGCGCTGATCCAGTACGCTACCGCCAAGATCGGCGCGATCCTCGTCAACGTCAATCCCTCCTACCGCAGCCATGAGCTCGAATACGTCGCCAAGCAGTCCGGGATGACAATGCTCGTCTCCCAGATCACTGCGCCCCCACACTCGGACTTCCACGCGATCGCGACCGAGGTCGCGGCGAAGGTTCCGGGCCTCGAGCTGGTCTTCATCGACACCGTTCCCTCCGACCTGCTTGGGGACGCGGTCATCGGCGAACGCGAGTCCTTCGCGCACCTGATCGGCAGCGGTCGAGACCTGCTCGATGATGACGCGGCCAAATATTCGGTACGCCTGGACAAGCTCATCGGCGAGCTGGCGATGGACGACCCGATCAACATCCAATACACCTCGGGCACAACCGGCTTCCCCAAGGGGGTGACGCTGAGCCACCACAACATCCTCAACAACGGCTTCTTCATCGGAGAGCTGCTGTCATACTCCGCGGAGGACTCCGTGGTCCTTCCGGTGCCGTACTACCACTGCTTCGGCATGGTCATCGGAAACCTTGCGGCTCTGAGCCACGGTGCCGCCATCATCCTGCCCGCACCCGGTTTCGATCCTGCGGCGACACTGAAGGCAGTGTCAGAGGAGAAGGCGACCTCACTCTACGGCGTACCGACGATGTTCATCGGAGAACTCGAGCATCCAGACTTCGCAAGCTACGACCTCGGTTCGCTGCGCACAGGAGTCATGGCTGGCTCGCCCTGCCCGGTCGAAATCATGAAACGCGTCATCAACGACATGAATATGGAGGAGGTCGCCATCTGCTACGGAATGACTGAGACCTCGCCGGTGTCGATGATGACCCGCGTCGATGATTCCCTTGAGGCTCGCACTCAAACCGTCGGTCGTGTCATGCCGCATCTTGAAATCAAGATCGCCGACCCGGTCACAGGCCAAGCCGTCCCACGCGGGCAGAAGGGCGAATTGTGCACCCGCGGCTATGCGGTCATGCTCGGGTATTGGGAAAATCCGGAGAAGACCGCCGAGGCGATCGATGAGTCTCGTTGGATCCACACCGGAGACCTTGGAATCATGGATGATGACGGCTACGTCGACATCTCCGGACGGATCAAGGACATGGTCATCCGCGGTGGAGAGAACGTCTACCCCCGTGAGGTGGAGGAGTTCCTCTACCACCACCCATCGATCAAGGATGTCCAGGTGGTCGGGATCCCGGATGAGAAATACGGTGAGGAGCTCATGGCCTGGGTTATCCTCAAGGACGGCTTCGACGCTCTGAGCGCGACCGAGGTCAAGGACTTCTGCTCCGGCAGGTTGGCTCACTTCAAAATTCCGCGCTACGTCGAGGTCCGGGAATCATTTCCGATGACGGTATCGGGCAAGATCCGCAAGATCGAGCTCCGCGAAGAAGGCGAGAAGATCATCCAGAACACCGCTGCCATGTGAAGGTTCTAAGACTGCAACCGACGAATGACCCAGGTCACAAGTCGGTTGCAGTTTTTCTGGCAAGACCCCACGTTTTTCATGTGCGAGCGTTATTCACTAAGATCAATAGCCATGAGAGCTGAATCACCACCGTTGGTGTCCGTCACAGATGTCGAGAAGCACTACGGTGATTTTCACGCGCTGAAGCACATCAACCTCAATATCAAAGAACGCGAAGTCGTCGTCGTCATCGGCCCGTCCGGTTCCGGCAAATCCACTCTGTGCCGGACGATCAACCGCCTGGAGACCATCACCTCAGGCTCGATTACGATCGACGGCAAACAACTGCCTGCCGAAGGTGCCGCCCTGGCACAGCTGCGCTCCGACGTGGGCATGGTCTTCCAGGCCTTCAACCTCTTCGCCCATAAGACGATTTTGGAGAACGTCACCCTCGGGCCGATCAAGGTCCGCAAACTGTCCAAAGCCGAAGCCGAAAACCAGGCAATGGCTCTGCTCGAACGCGTCGGAGTCGCCCACCAAGCAGATAAATACCCTGCACAGCTCTCCGGTGGACAGCAGCAGCGAGTCGCCATCGCCCGTTCGTTGGCGATGAAGCCGAAGGTGATGCTCTTCGACGAGCCCACCTCGGCGCTGGACCCCGAGATGATCAACGAGGTCCTCGACGTCATGGTCGGACTCGCCGAAGAAGGCATGACCATGGTGGTCGTGACCCACGAGATGGGCTTCGCCAGGAAAGCCGCGCACCGGGTCGTCTTCATGGCCGACGGTGAGATCGTCGAGGTCGCCGAGCCTGAGGAGTTCTTCACCAACCCGAAGACTCCACGCGCCAAGGACTTCCTGTCCAAGATCCTCACTCGCTGAGCGCGCCGAACGAAGCTGTTCGGCGTTCAGCAATGCACCATTTTCAGTTTTGTACCACACCACCCCGTCACATGCACCACACTCACAAGGAGAAACGATGAAGAAGCTCAGACTCTCAATCGCATCTGTTGCCATCGGACTGCTCGCACTCAGCGGCTGCGGTCAAGGCGGAAGCCCTGATGCACCGGCCGAGGGCGACGGTGACCAGGCCAAGGCACCTGAGTACACAGTCAACGACAGCGCCGATTTCAAAGACTCCAAGACCTGGAAAGCCGCCAAGGATGCCGGCAAGCTGAAGATCGGCGTCAAGTACGACCAGCCGGGACTCGGCAACGTCAAGGCCGGCACGAAGGAGCCTGCGGGCTTCGATATCGAGATCGCGAAGATGGTGGCCGCACAGTTGGGCTTCAGCCCGGACCAGATCAAGTACACAGAGACCGTCTCTGCCAACCGTGAGCCCTTCCTGCAGCAGGGCAACGTCGACATGATCGTGGCCACGTACACGATCAATGACGAACGCAAGAAGGTCGTTGACTTTGCCGGACCGTACTACATCGCCGGTCAGGATCTGCTCGTGGCGAAGGACTCCGACATCGCCGGTCCCGACGATCTCGACGGCAAGAAGGTCTGCTCCGTGGACGGGTCGACTCCGGCACAGAACATCGAAGAGAAGTACACCAAGGCAGAGCTCGTGGCCTATGACACCTACTCGAAGTGTGTCACTGACCTGCAGTCGGGTTCCGTTGACGCGGTGACCACCGATGACGCGATCCTGCGTGGCTACGCCAAGCAGTACGAAGGCGAGTTCAAGGTCGTCGGCAAACCGTTCACCGAAGAACCATACGGTGTCGGCCTGCCCAAGGGAGACGACGCCATGCGTGACGCCGTCAACGATGCCCTGCAGAAGGGCATGGACGACGGTGACTGGAAGAAGGCATTCGAATACACCCTCGGTTCCACCGATGATGTCGACATGCCCAAGATCGACCGTTACTGACCAGCCTTCAGATTGACATGATGTGAGGGCACCCAACGGTGCCCTCACATCGATTAAGGAATCTGGAATGGATTTTCTGCAACTTCTCGAGATGTTCCTCTCCGGCATCTGGGGCACCATCAAACTCTTCGCCGTCGCCCTGATCGGCGCCCTCATACTGGGTACGATCCTGGCCGGCATGCGGGTCTCACCGACGCCGGTCCTGCGGACCGCAGCCTCGACGTACATCAACGTCGTCAGGAACACGCCGCTGACGCTGGTGATGTTCTTCTGCGCCTTCGGGCTGCCGTTCCTCGACATCCGCTTCGGCGCGACGAGCTCCTTCAATTCCTTCGTCTATGCAACGCTGGCGCTGACGGCCTATACGGCCTGTTTCGTCGCCGAGACCCTCAAGTCAGGGATCTCGACGGTTCCAGTGGGCCAAGCCGAAGCAGCACGGGCCATCGGACTCACGTTCGGACAGACCCTGAACCAGGTCGTTCTGCCCCAGGCATTCCGCACCGTCATCCCGCCTCTGGGCAGCGTCATCATCGCGCTGTTGAAGAACACCTCGATCGCCTCGGCGTTCAACAACCGTGAACTCATCTCAGCCATGCGCAATGCCATCGAAGTTCGAGGCGACCTGGTGGTCCCACTGCTGTTCGGGACCGCTCTTGCCTACCTGATCCTGGCGCTGATCCTCGGTCGCGTCTTCGACTACCTCGAGAAGAAGCTGGTGATCCTGCGATGAGCGCACCGACTCAGGTCCTGTTCGACGAACCCGGCCCCAAGGCCCGTCGCAACAACATCATCCTCTCGTTCGTCTCCGTGCTTGTGCTGGCCGCGCTCATCGCCTTCGTGATCTGGAAGTTCGCAGACGCCGGGCAGCTGGACCCTGCGAAATGGTACCCATTCACGTTCTCCCAGATTCAGCTCGTGCTGCTTCAAGGAATGGGGGCAACGCTGAAGGTCGCGGTCGTCGCCTCTCTGCTGGCCCTTGTCGTCGGCGTCGTGTTCGCGCTGCTGCGACTCTCAAGCAAGAAGATCATCTCGGTGCCGGGGACCATCATCCTCGAGTTCTTCCGCGGTGTGCCAGTCCTGCTGCTGATCTTTGCGATGTTCCTCATCTTCGGCAACACCATCGGAGCATTCTGGTCAGTCGTCATCGGCCTCACGCTCTACAACGGTATGGTTCTGGCAGAGATCATCCGTGCCGGCATCCTCGCCGTTCCGAAGGGACAACGGGAAGCCGGCATGGCCATCGGTATGCGTCCGGGGCAGGTGATGAGTCTGGTGCTGATGCCGCAGGCTCTGCGCGCGATGATGCCCACGATCATCGCTCAGATCGTCGTGCTGCTCAAGGACTCGGCCCTGGGATTCATCGTCACCTACCAGGACCTGCTGTACCAGGTGAACCTCATCGGCCGTGAGTACAACAACCTGCTCCCGACGTTCCTCGTCGGTGCGGTGCTGTTCATCATCATCAACATGATCGTCGCCGGCATCGCCCGGTGGCTGGAGAAGCGACTGCAGCGCAAGACCACCGCTCCCGTCGGGGCGGAAGGGCTGTCAGCGAAGACCACCGCCTGAACGGACTGAAACAGGGTGGCGTCGGAGAGTGAAGATACCGGCGCCACCCTGTAATGTTCCTATCAAGGACCATGCCGCTGACAAGGAGTCCCATATGCAGCCTGAACTCAGTTCCACCCCCGTCACGGTGGTCAAGAATCCTGGTCGCGAACGCTATGAGATCTTCACTGCTGAGGATCCCGTCCAGTTCGCAGGCTTCCTCGCCTATCGCGTCATCGACGAGCAGAAGGTCGAACTCCAACACACAATCATCTCCGAAGGCTTCTCACGCCGCGGCTTCGCGCGCACACTGGTGACCAGCGTTCTCGATCAGATCCGGGACGAGGGCGGTCTCATCGTCCCGACGTGCAGCTACGTCCAGGACTATCTGCAACGATTCCCGCAGTACGCCGATCTCGTGACGAAGGCTTGAGCGAAGCACGCCCAGAGTCGAATCCACAGGCTGCGAGGCTCATGACTTCGCAGACTGGTGCGGGTCGATTCGCGCCCAGTCCCAGCGGCGACCTGCACATCGGCAATATCCGCTCTGGGCTGCTGGCCTATGTACGTGCGCGTCAGACCGGGAGGCAGTTCCTCTGGCGCATCGAAGACCTCGACCGGGCTAAGACCGGTGCGGGGCAATCACAGCTCGAGGTCTTCGCCGACCTGGGCGTCACCCCCGATGAGCCGCCACTCGTCCAATCCGAGCGCCTCGGCGTCTACAACGAGGCGCTGAACCGCCTCGATGGGCAGGGACTGGTCTACGAGTGCTACTGCTCACGTAAGGACATTCAACAGGCTCCGTCGGCACCCCACTCTCCGCCCGGTGCGTATCCCGGAACCTGTCGTGATCTGCCCGAATCCGCCCGTGAACGGCATCGGCAACGGCTTGAAGAACAGGGGCGCAGCCCGGCACTGCGGCTGAGGACCGACAACGCTGAGATCACAGTCCACGATCGTCTGCTGGGAGACATTACGGCCCCGGTCGATGATCTGGTCCTCAAACGCGGCGATGGAGTCTTCGCCTACAATCTCATCGTCATAGTCGATGACGGGGCCAGCGGTGTCGACGAGGTGGTGCGCGGTGACGATCTGGTCACCTCGGCGCCTCGTCAAGCTCATCTGGCCCACCTGCTGGGTCTGCCGCAGCCCTCCTGGCTGCACGTCCCATTGGTGGTGAACACGGCCGGCAAGCGCTTGGCCAAACGCGATGGTGCGGTCACCTATCAGCAGCTGCGCAACCTGGGTTGGACACGTCAGGACGTCTACGCCTGGATGGGGGACTCCCTCGGGCTGGCAGGCTCAGAGGGATCGTGGTCATGCATCGATGACATGGTGGCAGGCGTGGACTTCGATCGTCTGGTCTCCAAGGAGACCGTGTTCGTTCCACCTGCAGGCGCAGACGGCTGACAGACTTCACCGCCTGAGCAACAGCTCCTGAGTAACTTCAGGCAGCGGTATCGAGGCCCTCAGCGATGACCTTGCCGTAGATGGATTCGAACGTATCGAGCGTGTACTCGATGTCATGTTTGGCCACCACATCGAGTGAGGCCCTGGACATGGCGTCAAGCTGTTCGTCGGGAAGCTCGCAGATCCGCGTGAACCTGGAGGCCAACTCCTCGATATCGCGTGGTGGGAACAGGAAACCGTTGACGCCGTCCCTGACCAGATGTGGCAGGGCCACCGCGTCTGCGAGGACGACCGGTTTCCGTGAGGCCAGGGCCTCGAGCGTCGCGATCGACTGCAACTCAGCGGTCGAGGGCATGCAGAAGAACGTGCAGCGTTGGTAAGCGTCCATGAGTTCTTTGTCGCTGATCTTGCCGAGGACATGGATGCGGTCTGCAATTCCGAGGTCTGCAGCAAGGTCCTTGAGCGGCTCCTCCTGATCCCCGCCGCCGACGATGTCAGCTTCGAGGCCGAGCGCGGGATCCGTCTTCGCGACCGCTTCGACGATGTCGGCGGCGTGCTTCTCTGAGGAGAGTCGGCCCACGAAGAGAACACGTGGCGGTGTCTCCCCGGTGTCAGGCGCTGTCGCGCTAGGCCCAGCCGCCGTCGGTGATCCCGCAGGAGTTGTCGGGGATCCCGCGGACTCCGTCTCAGACGCTGTGGCCTGATCGTCTCGTAGGTGCGCGAATCGTTCCAGGTCGATGCCGCAGGAGACTGCCCGAATGGGGGAGGAGAAGCCGTTCTGTGTGAGTAGGTCCGCAGCGAGCTGCGTCGGAACCGTGATGAAGTCTGCGGACTGGAACTTACGGCGCAGATCCCACCAGGCAATGGAGGTGCCCCCGTCGAGGAGGGGTTTCGGCGCGCGCACATAAGGGCGTACGTTATCGGGCATGAAGTGGTTCGTGGCCACGACCGGGATCCGGCGTTTGCTGGCTTCTGAGAAGGCGTAGCGACCGATGACGAAGTGAGCCTGAGTATGTACTACGTCGGGCTGCAGAGAATCGAGGAGGCGAGACAGCTCAGGTTTCGTCTCCCACGGCATGCAGATGGTCCAGGTCGGGTGCAGCGGCCACCGATGAGAGGTCAGCCGGTGGACCGTGACACCGTTCTCAGTGCTCACCGACGCCTTCCCGGTTGCAGAGGGGCAGGCGACGTGAACATCATTGCCGCGGGCGGCGAGCCCAGCGGCCAGACGCTCTGCGAACTTGGCGGCGCCATTGACCTCGGGTGCGTAGGTTTCCGTCGGAATGAGAATGCGACGGGCTGGGGTGTGGCTATGCGCGGACAGGATTCAACTCTCCTCGGTGTCGGGCAACTGGTCTGTGCGACGGGCAACTCGACGCTCGTGTTCTCGATCTTTGACATCGGGGTGATACCGCGACAATACAACGACGCCCAGACAGGCGACCAATCCGGTGGCTGCGATCACGACGACGAGCCAGACAGGTGCAGATGCTGCCTCACCGAGGACGACCGATCCGAGGATCACCGCGCCGATCGGATCAACGACGGTCAGGCCGGCGATGACCATCTCTGGAGGGCCGGCAGCGTAGGCGTTCTGGACGAACCAGGATCCGACCGCAGTTGCAGCGATGAGACCGACGACGTTGAGCCATGTGACCTGGTCAAGACCTGCCCGGAGCAGCTGAACGCTGACCAGGTGGGTATTCGTGGCCACACAAGCGAAGAGCAGGCCCGCGGCCGTGATGAGCACCAGCTGGGGTGCGCCACGGAAGAACAGCATGATGGCCAGACCCAGAGCGAGGATGACCGCAGTGATCACCACAAGCGGCAACGCGTCAGTGCCCAGATGCACCTCAGTGCGTGCCGTGGTGGCGGAGAGGGCGACGAAGATCGTCACTGCCACCGTGCACCAGACGACTGCCTGCACGAGTCGTCGGTTGACCTTCAGTCCCCGGTGCCGCACACCCAGTAGGACGGAGACGATGAGGGAGAAGGCGCCGACTGGCTGGACGACCATAACCGGGGCGAGGGCCAGAGCGACGATGTTGCCCACGGTGCCCAGGCCGGTGACGATCAGTCCGATCAGCCATTTCCTGTTGCTCAGCAGCTCCTTGAAGTGAACCCAACTCAGTCCGTTGTGGGAGTTGTCCTGACCTGCGACCGCGTCATGTTGGTACAGAGCTCCATAGGCCAGTGCCACTGCCGCAAGGACGGCGAGGGCGATTGCCACTATGGTCACGTGCACTTCTTCCGCTGCATGGATGGGGTGAGGAATCCCTTTGATTTTACAGTGCAGCCACCTCGCCGAGGTGGTTGTTGACTGGGTTTGTCCTGACTGTACGGATTGCACGGTGTTCGCTGGTGGGGTAAACCCGAGTTGTGAGCTAAAGCACTGTTGCTCGCTTTGTCGTGAGCCTCGGGTCTTTGCTAAGCTGACATTACGTACGCAGGTAACTGCGGCATTCCTCCGTAGCTCAGTTGGCAGAGCATTCGACTGTTAATCGAAGGGTCGCTGGTTCGAGCCCAGCCGGAGGAGCAGCCTAGGCCCCGTCCATTTGGACGGGGCCTTTGTCGTGCCCGGTCGACCCATCCCTCAATCACGGGGAATAGGTGAACGAGAATGCCAGTTATCGAGGTATGAAAGCATTCGGGTTCTTGAGTTTCGGTCATTATGGGTCGGGAAGTGCTCCAGGGGAGTACGGAGCGAAAGAGGCGTTGCAGCAAGCAGTCGACATCGGTGTCGGAGCAGACGAGATCGGTGTCAACGGCGCCTACTTCCGGGTCCACCACTTCGCTGAGCAGGCGGCTTCGCCGATGCCCCTGCTGGCTGCGATTGCCGCCAAGACCTCTCGAATCGAGGTCGGGACTGGTGTCATCGACATGCGCTAGGAGGTAGCGCTCCGATCAGCTCGGATCGATGAGTGCCACATTCGTCTCACGGAATCTGCGTTGGGTGCGTTTTGAAGCCCCGATGAGCACAACGCTGGATGCGGCTTTTGCGGTGGGTAGGTCCGTCATGGAGTCAGTGACGAACTCGGCACTTGGGATCGGCACGTTGAGTTCGAGCAGGGCCTCCTTTTTTCGCGCACCTACACGATGGTCACTAACGGTAAGACCCGAAGGAGTCGAGTCGAGCAACGACGCACAGAGCAAGTCGTAAGGAACCTCGGCAGCTGCGAGTAGCGACTCAGCGAGTCGCCGCTCGGTGGCTGTGGCGACAACGATCCGCGACCCGGAGGCGTGCTGGCGTCGGATGAGTTGCACGGCGCAGGGGCGTATCCACCTCGTGTCAGCAGCGATTTCCCGACCAAGCTGATCGGCGAGGGCGCAGTAGCTGGCGTCGGTCATTCCGGCGAGGGCGATTTCGGCAATCTTCCGAGACGCCTCTTCTTTACGACCGCAGACCATTGTCACTGCTTTGGGCAGTGCTCGAAGCAGGCGCAGCGGTGAGCGCACAAGTCGCCGAATAACGAGTGCGGTGAACGTGTCCTTTAGTGTGATGACACCATCAAGGTCGTATATCACAAGCTTTGGAAACTCTCGATGCATGTCAACCATATGCACCAACTATATCGAGACTGGTGCGACGAGCCAGCGTGAACAGCACTCGCGCGTTACACTCCCCATCCGGTGGCAACGGCGCTCGCGCCCGCGGCAGCTCTGAAACCAGAGTAACAACCCAGATATGCGCTAGGGGCACTCGTTGAGGTACGTTCGAGCCTCCCTGATCTTGGCAGCCTTCGACGTGCTCGCGAACTTGAATACGTGACTAAAGTGCATTCGGACTGACTCAGAATCTACGAAGCCATTACAGGAAGCGAGTCGGCCGTGCGTGATGATCGTATTGACTTCGAGGTAGTCGGGCGTGCCGCCCGGGCCCGCGAAGTCGGCCGGGATAATGTCATTGGCGGTCTGTCGCCCGGCGACTGTCCAGGTCGCATCATCGGTCAACGATGCTGTCATAGACTCAGCGTCGCGCCTCGCCCAGTTAGTGACGAACTCTCCGACTCTGACGATTCTCGGCGCATTTCCGCAGTCAGTGGGAAGAATGATTTTCATACTCTCAACCATCCTTCATTTGTGGTGACCGGCAATGCGACCTCACATCGCGGCACCGAGTCTTGGTTATCTGGTGTGTAGATTTCTCGTGGCGGTCCCGCATGGGCGAAACCGAGTTGACGAGCACGCCTCTGGACCGCTTCGAACGCCGCGAGAATCCTGGGGAACTGCACATCCTCGGAAACGACGCGCGTGAACAGCTGCAAATGCTCGCGTTCCACTCGATGGGCACGCTCCGCGTCGCGGAGCGGCACGCAGACCTCGATGGGCCCGTCGGACTCCCAACCGACTTGGCCGTGGTAGATCACGACGAGCCCACCGCTTGCACCGCCGCGTCCGTCCGCGAGCTGCAGGAGTTTCGCTGCACTGGAGCGAATGACGTCAGGCAGCTCGCGGGCGGACGTGTGCCGGGCCGATGTCAGAACCGCGCTGTCTGGAACGGTTCGCACCGACACCTCAAACCGGGAGGATCCAGGCTGGCCGTCTCCGTCCAACGAGCCCTCTGCGACCGCGTGCTCGATGAAGCGAGCCAGGGATTGGCGACGCGCGTGCCGTTCCGCTTCGGCTTCCCGATAACGCGTTACGAAGGCTGATCTTTCGGCTTCAGGCAGTCTCAGCAGCTCCCTGATCTGGTCAAGAGGCATGTCGATGCGCCGGAGCATGGTGACGAGACGGGCGACTTCGATCTGAGAGTGGCTGTACTTCCGATAGCCGTTGAACGGATCGACCGCATCGGGCGAGAGTAGGCCGTTCCGGTCGTAGAGCCGGAGCGCCTTCGGCGACAGCCATGTGGCCGCCGCGAACTCTCCAATCGTCATCAGATCGGCCATGCCCCTCCTCAGGAGTCCAGTCTATCGAAAGCTCTGCGCGCTCAGACGGTCTTGAACAGCAGATCGGTGACCCACTTGGAGGGGTCGGCTTCTTCCGTGGGATCGGTGAGAAAGTGCTCGGCGTGGCCGGTCCATAGTCCACCGTTGTCGTCTTCGAGGACGTCGAGGCGATGCCCGTGGGCCTCGGCCCATGTCTTAATCTCTCTGTGTGCCGCCGGGATGGCGTCGGGCGCGCCGACATGACGGCCGACGACGTAGGTACCTGCCGGGAGGGCACCGAGAACGAGACCGTCTGTCGGCTTGACCGGTCCGGCGATCGGCACCGCGACGGTGAGGTCAACCGTGTCATCACTGTTTCCGAAGTGACGGTAGACATAGAGAGGCCCGCCAAGCGGCGCAACCTGGTGCTCGCCCAGCCACTGATAGATCCGCGGGATCGCCTCGTTGGGCCCGCCGGGCGCGCCGAACTCCGAGAATCGGGCGCTGAGGGGAATGCCGATGTAGTGAACAGTCTGCCGCTCTTCGGCTGCGATGTTGAGTGCCATTTCAGATCACGTCCTCTTTCCGTATTGGCGGTGGCGTTGTGACCACCTGCAACCACTTGACGCCTTCCCCCAGGGGCAAGGTCAAGCGCCCTCGGTCTGAGGCTTCACCGGACCAGCTGCCACGATGGCAAGGTCGAGTCATCCGCGGTAGCGCCAGCCTTCGAGTGCTACAACCTCGACATGCGCTAGCGCACTCCTTTAGGCTTCGCATCCTAAACTGATCATCCTGCACTCTCGATGATCTCGCGTAGCGCCGCCGTGTGCCCACGATAAGCTTGGCGGCCATGCTCGGTGAGCGAAAGTCGGAGGCGCGCCCTTCCACCTCTGGTCACGTGTTCGTCCTGTAGATAGCCGCGTTCGATTAGCAGGGAGATGTGCTTGCTGAGCGCGGACTTGGACAGCCCTAATCGCCCCTGCAGTTCGCCGAATTCCACGTGTGTCGCGGCATGGGCGATCGCGCAGATGCGCAGCCGATGGGGCGCATGGATGAGCGGGTCGAATCCCAGTTCAGGCACGACCGACTACGCTCCGGTACCGACGCCCCATTTCGAGAGTCGCCGCTCCGGCGAAGAATCCAGCACCAAGCCAGAGCCATGACAAGCCGAACCCGACTGCGAATACCGCCGGGATGCCCACGAGGACGAACAGCGCCACCATGTACGGGAAGATTCCCTTCCCATCGGGCCACACAACTCCGTATCCAGGCCTAGCGAACACGTTACGCATGCCGATTGCTACGACAGCAATCAGACCGAAGATCGTCACTAGCCTCGATGGGCTGGCTGGGAGGAGTTGCGCAGCGCAGATGCCAGCGAGCAGCACCGCCTGCGCAATGAAGAACGCCCATGGGAGGGTCGGGTTCCGCGTCCTGTCTTCGGCGTTCCCTGCGGCGTCCAGCATCCTGCGCGCTTCGTCTTGATTAGGCGTCATCTGTCCGTCCGTTTCCATGCTGGAAACACTAATGCACGGTTTCCATTTCGGCAACTCGCCACCTGGTGGTCACTATCGTGACCGAGCACCTGTCACCATCAACGTCCACTGGGTCAAGCGCGCCCGGGTGGCACCCGGAGCAGCTGTGGAGAACGACTGCGCCACCCATCGAAGGTTGCAACCTCGACATGCGCTATGAGAACCCTCTCTATCTGGCTGAAGAAGCCGCGGCCCTTGATCTGCTCTCGGACCAGCGTGTGGCTTTGGGTATCAGCCGGGGATCACCGGAACCAGCCGATCGTGGCTGGGAGGCCTTCGGCTACAGCGACAACGATGGTGCCAAGGCCGCACACATGGCCCGTGCGAAGTTCGCCCGCTTTCTGTCGGCGATCAGGGGTGAGGAACTGGCGCCCGCGGATCCCGAACAGTTCGGATCAGGTAAGAGACTGCGCGTCGAACCTCATTCACCCGGTCTTGATCACAGGATCTGGTGGGGTGCCGGTACGGCGGCGACCGCCGAATGGGCGGCCGCTCAGGGCGTGAATCTGATGAGCTCAACTCTGCTGACCGAGGCCACAGGTGCGTCCTTCGGTGAGCTGCAGCGTGATCAGATCGATCGCTATCGGGCGGCGTGGAAGGCCGCCGGTCATGACTGGGCCCCGCGTGTGTCCGTCAGCCGCAGCATCTTCCCGATCATCACGAATCTCGACGACCTCTACTTCGGTCGCCGCTCCAGGGGAGAAGACGATCAGATCGGAATCATCGACGGTGCCCGTTCGACCTTCGGAAAGACCTATGCGGGCGAGCCTGACCACCTCATTGAAGCGCTGAAGGCCGACCCTGCGGTCGAAGCAGCGGACACAGTCCTACTGACGATCCCGAGCCAGCTGGGCGTGGACTACAACCTCCACATCTTGGAATCATTCGCCAGCCACGTCGCACCGGCCTTGGGCTGGAAGCCTAATACTGCTAGGCCGGTCAGCGGTGGCCATGTGTGATTCCGCCCGGGACATGAGCACACACGTATGATGAGGTAGACCCCAGTCCGGGGCAGTCGAATCGACCAGATTCCGTGCAGTGACCTCTGTCCGGATTCCGGTCCCAGCAGAGGTGATCAGGTGAGAGACGGCCAGCGCATGGACCAGATTCAACGACGAATCGTACTCATTGGTCTCGTCCCGCTCTTCATGTCTCTGCTCTCGGTTTCGATCATCAACGTTGTTCTCCCCGCCATTGAGACCGATCTTCAGGCATCATCCTCGGCTCTGCAGTGGGTACTGACCGGCTACGCGCTTTCCTTCGGTGTCGTCCTCGTGGCGGCAGGACGCGCCGGTGACGTCTTCGGACGCGGTCAGCTATTCATGATCGGAGTGGGCCTCTTCGGCCTGGCCTCACTCGTGGCCGGTATCGCACCCGGGGCACTGACTCTCAATATCGCCCGCGTGTTCATGGGACTCGGATCAGGACTGCTCAACCCCCAAGTCGTCGGTCTGCTGCAGCAGTACTTCCAAGGACCCCAGCGCGGGCGAGCCTTCGGACTGATGGGAACCACCGTCGGCCTCTCCGTTGCGACCGGCCCCGTGCTAGGCGGTGTCTTCATCGCCTTCTTCGGTCCAGAACTGGGCTGGCGTGCTGCGTTCCTGGTCAATGTGCCATTTGCGCTCATCTCACTCATCCTCGCCAAAAGCTGGCTGCCGAGATCAGCCTGGCACCCGATAGCCGCCAACGATGGCTCCGATGGCAACCCAACAGCCACCTCGGCGAGCAATGTCCCCGTCCGGAAGAGGGACCGCGATCTCGACCCTGTCGGTGTGCTCTTGCTCGGCGTCGGTGTCCTTCTTGTCCTGCTGCCCTTCGTCGAGTCCTCGGTCGGATGGTTCATCTGGCTCAGTCTGCTGCTGGGACTCTTCACGATCTGGCTCTGGACCCGGTGGGAGCGCAGATACTTCGCCCGCGGTCACGCCCCCATGGTCGATCTGAACCTGTTCAGCATCAAAAGCTTCAGCAACGGTTCGATCATCATCACTCTGTACTTCATGGGCGTGACAAGCGTCTGGGTGCTCATCGCCATGTACATGCAGCAGGGCCTGGGCCACACCGCGTTGGCGGCGGGCATGATCGGCCTTCCTGCCGCTCTGCTCTCCGCCGTTTCGGCAGATGTATCCGGACGTTTCGTGTTCCAGATCGGGCGCCGACTCGTCGTCTGGGGGATCATCGTCTGCCTGGTCGGCCTGGTCTCAACCATCGGCGTCGTCTTCCTTCTCACACAGGGCATCGGCAGTGAATGGTGGATGCTGCTGACCCTGTGCTTCATCGGCGCCGCACAGGGCATGGTCATCAGCCCAAATCAAACACTGACACTGCAGGAAGTCCCGCTGAAATATGCAGGCTCGGCTGGGGGAGTTCTGCAGACCGGACAGCGCATCGGGACATCGATGGGATTGGCCATCATGACTGCGCTGGCCTTCGCTGTGACCGATATCAGCGACTGGAACATAGGGATGATCAGCTCGTTCGCAGCGATCGCGGTCATCGTGGTCATCGCTGGACTCGTCGGCCTGATCGAGGTCAGGCGAGGCCGACGCCATCAGCTCTGAGCGCAATAATGTTACGGAATTTAGACAATTACTGCTGTCCTCATGTGGAAGACTGTCAACGCACGTTTGCCCATGGAAGGACATATGGTGGTTGAGGCGATACACGATCTGGACCAGGCTCTCGAAGAGCTGGTGCGCTCCGGCGGGATCGAAACCTACTTCGCCCCCGTCGTCGACGCATATACATTCGACAAGGTCGGCTACCAGATCCTCCAAGCTCCTACCGATGATCCTGCACTCGGCCACGCCGAGTCCGAAAACCTTCGCCGGGAGATGCACGCCTCGGCGATGATCGGCGATATCGATGCCTCGCTTCGGGCCACAGCACTGCGGACCGCCGAGGCAGCTGGACTGCCCAAATCGAACCGCCTCTTCCTTCACGCCGAAGGTGAATCCTTCGCCACCCTCGAAGATCGCACTGAGGAACCCGACCGTTCGGTCATCCTCCAGCTCGACGCCTCTCGAGTATCATCCTCG
Organism: Brevibacterium sp. FME17; assembly: GCF_014897515.1. Lineage (NCBI taxonomy): Bacteria > Bacillati > Actinomycetota > Actinomycetes > Micrococcales > Brevibacteriaceae > Brevibacterium > Brevibacterium sp. FME17. The sequence continues at coordinate 18,800 of NZ_JABUYD010000013.1, read as the reverse complement.
CCAGCATCGGTCCTTCGCGCCGTGCGACAGGCCAGGTCCATGGGTTGGGGCGTGGGAATGTCTTCGGTCGGCGCTGATCTGCGCAGTACCTCCTTTGTGCCCCTGGTCAACCCCTCAGTCGTCGGTCTCCACCCCGATGTGCTGCGCATCGACTGCGAATCTCACCTGGCCGAACTAAACCGACTGCTCCACGCTCACCTCGAACGCACCGGCGCCGTCATCCTCGCCGAGGGGGTCACGACCGAAGACGATCTCGACCGAGTCCGGGCTCTGGGTGCGCGCTTCATGACAGGGCCCTTCTTCGGTCCCGCAACCAAGCAGCCCGAACCCTTCTCCGAGCCGATTGAAGACGGGCTTGTCGATCATTATTCCCGGAACCTGCCGGCTCTGGGCACGCCCTATTCGATTGCTCAGGGCCTGCGACGTGAACCGTTGGTGATGAATCGTGAGCTGCTGATCGCCCAGATCGCTGCCCTCGAGGAACGCGCCCTGGCCTCCGGTGCCGCCACCATCACACTCGGAGTCTTCGGTGAAGACGAAACCTTCTCCCAGGCCACCCGCGATCGCTATGAACGCATCCGCGACACAGTGGGACTGACTGCGATGTTCTCCGGCGGGTTCACAGCACCTCCGATCCAGGGCGTGCGCACAGGGGTCGTCGATGCCTCAGACCCCATGCGCAATGAACACGGCGTCGTCGTGGTCGGTCCAGACTGGTCTGGTCTCGTTGCCGCTTCCAAGCGAAACGATCCCGGCAGTGATGGCCAGACCGTCTTCGACGTCTACATCACAACCGAACGCTACACCTGCGTCGACGCCGCACGCAGCGCACTGACACGCATCTCACCGGTCGCCTCGGCAGGCTGATGCCGTCTGCCCCTGACTCACGGCTGTCCTTGCCGGGGGATAGGGGCGGTGGGGACTGTCCATGACGAGAGATGTGAGTGCTTGCTTTTCCTTGAGCGTGGCATGGGCCGAATGGGTCCAGGCAGTCAGTTGGTGTTAATCTTATTTCTGCTCGCCCCCGTAGCTCAGCTGGTCAGAGCAGGGAACTCATAATTCCTTGGTCGTCGGTTCAAGTCCGACCGGGGGCACCTCTGTTGTAGTCTCTGTTTATGACTATTGTCGTTCGCTCCCCAGCCATCGAAGACGTCAAGGCGATGGCCAAGGTTCATGTCGAATCATGGCAGGAAACGTACCAGGGCACCATGCCAGACGAGATTCTCTATGCCCCTGATTTTCTCCAACGCCGGGAACAGTTGTGGAACTCCCTGTTCGTTGACGGCAATCAGGATAAATTCAGAGTCGCAGTAGCTGAGTTGGATGGACAGATCGTCGGGATCGCGATGGCCGGGCCCTCAAACGACGAAGATCGCCGAGGCAAGGCGGAGCTCTTCGTTCTCTATACCTATGAGTCGATTCAGGGCAGAGGCGCAGGCGCAAAACTCCTGGAGGCAGTCCTCGTTCCGGAAGAGCCAGTATCTCTATGGGTCGCTGACCCGAACCCGCGAGCCCAGGCGTTCTATCGCAAAATGGGTTTCATCGCCGACGGCTCCACCAGCACAGACGCGGATGATGGTGTGACCGAGATCCGCATGATCCGAACATCCCAATAGGAACCGCGCAACTGGGCCTCAGTCACGCTCTTCTGCTTGAGGGCCTAGATTGTTCGGGGTGAAGACATCGCCGGACAGCGGCGCGAATGCCGTCCACTCGCCATTGGGGCCGGCTTCAGTCACCAACTGCGACGCCCCCTCATCCTCAGCTTCCAGCTCTGCAACGAGGGTGGAAAATGCGGCAGCGGCACTCTCGTTGTCTGCTGGTCTGCGGCTCTGAACGGTATACATCGGTGCGGCGTGTTCGTAGGAGGCGAATTCGACAATGTATTCCTCGCCGAGTTCGTTCGCCACCTGTCCGGCCAGTTCGATGCCTGTGTGCGTGAACACTCGAGCATGCTCCGCTGACTTCCAGTTGAAGTCGGCATCCAACGCTTGGTAGTACGACCGTTCCCACGCGTCCATCTGAGAAATCAGCTCCGCGGACAGACCGCTGTCTTCATAGTCGACGGGGAAGACGAGCCACAGGACAGTGTCTCCATAGTCCGGGAATATTCGCACTGTGGTCGTTTTGCAGTTCTTATCTGTCATAGCGCCATCGTAGAGCACAAGGTGACTGGTCCCCACCGACGCTCTGTGTGCGGGAAGCGGGCAGTCGGCGGACCCGCGCCCTTCGCGTCCTCGTGCAGAACTTCGCTACACGCGACGCCACCAGGTATTTCAATGCTTGGCGCGCAGGTAAATCTCGTCTATCATTGGCTCTAGCACCTCCTTTCGGATCGTAGGGGAAGACGTATCCGAGGTAGGAGGCACAAATGGATATGACACAGGGCGTACTATTCGTCCACTCAGCACCTCGCGCGCTATGCCCGCATATTGAATGGGCAGCGGGCGGGGCAATCGGTGCACAGGCACGCTTCGACTGGACACCCCAGCCGGCAGCACCAGGGCTTGTGCGTGCCGAAGTCTGCTGGCGTGCGCCAGCAGGGTCCGGGGCTCGCATCGCATCCGCACTTCGCGGATGGGACTCACTGCGCTATGAAGTGACCGAGGAGCCATCCGTCGGAGTCGACGGTGGCCGTTGGAGTCACACTCCAGATCTCGGCATCTATCATGCAGTCACAGACTCTGCAGGAAACATCCTGGTACCCGAAGACCGCATCCGCTCCGTCATGGAACGCGTCTCGGGTGATCCGATCAAACTCTCCACTGAGATGGCTCTGGCCCTGGGCGAAGCCTGGGACGAGGAACTCGACGCTTTCCGCCATGCAGGCGAGGGCGCTCCAGTGCGCTGGCTGACCAAGGTCGGCTGAAGCTCACACGGACTACCTGTGGCGTCGGTCCAAGGACGTCACCGAAGTCGTGGACACACGACTAAGGGCACACCTTCCTACCTCGGGTGTGCCCATAGTCGTGACCAAACGCATCAACTCGATAGCAACATAGGCAGCCTCGGCGCAGATGCGGCCCAACACAGATCGGGCCCCAGCAATCCAATGCTGGGGCCCGATCTGGTCCTCGTACTGAGTGAGGCTGGGACGGTGCAGCTGTACCAGTACTGCGTGAGAAACTAGTTCATCACACCGATTTGAAGGCGACGACCGCATTGTGGCCGCCGAAGCCGAACGAGTTCGAGATCGCTGCGATGTCTCCAGCAGGAAGCTCGGCTGGTGTATCGCGGACAATGTTGATGCCCACGACCTCTGGGTCGACTTCTTCGATATTGATCGTCGGGGGAGCCGTGCGGGTCTCCAACGCCTTGACGGTGAGGATCGACTCAACAGCACCGGTTCCACCCAGCAGGTGGCCGGTCATCGACTTGGTGGCACTGACCAGAGCATCTCCGACATGAGATCCCAGCAGCTGGCTGATTGCCAGGGATTCCGGGATGTCGCCGACCGGTGTCGAGGTCGCATGTGCATTGACGTGCTTGATATCTGCGGGGCTGAGCTCCGCATTGTCCAGCGCGCTCTGCATCGCACGCAGGGCGTACTGTCCGCCGGGCTCTCCACCGGTGATGTGGTAGGCATCGTTGGAGATGCCCCAGCTGCTCACCTCGGCGTAGATCGTCGCACCCCGGGCTTTGGCATGTTCCTCAGTCTCGAGGATGAGCGTGCCAGCACCCTCGCCCATGACGAACCCGTCACGACCGACGTCGTAGGGACGTGATGCGGTCTCTGGGGAGTCGGTGCGGCGTGAGAGAGCCTGCATCGAGTTGAACGAAGCGATCGTGATGGGGTGGATCGCAGCTTCTGAGCCGCCGGCGATGACGACATCGGCGTGACCGGAGGCCACAACGTCATAGGCGTGGCCCAGGCTCTCGGTTGACGACGCACAAGCCGAGACCATGGTCTGAACACCTGCACGGGCCTTGAACTCCATGCCAATGGCAGCTGCAGGCCCGTTGGGCATGAGCATCGGTACCGTGAGGGGCATGACCCGGCGCGGACCCTCTTCCTGGAGAGTGTCCCATGCATCGAGCAGAGTCCACACGCCGCCGATTCCGGTGGCCCAGGAGACTGCGGTGCGATCAGGATCGGTTTCCTCGAGTCCGGCATCGGCCATGGCCTCACGGGCTGAGATCAGAGCGAACTGGGAGGAGGGGTCGAGGCGCTTGGCCTGGACTCGTTTGAGATTCTCGGGCACGACCTGTGGGTCGACCTGTGCTGCGAAGTCCACGGCGAGGCCGTACTTCTCAGACCAATCATTGTCCATTGTGTGGACGCCGGACTTACCGGCCAGTATGGCTTGCCACGTGGCATCGGCCGTCGCGCCCAATGGGGTTACCGCACCAATCCCGGTGACGACAACTTTAGGTGTCATGGTACAAACCTCGTCGATAGAGTGGACACGGCCCGTCGGTGGACGGGCCGTGTTCGGCTGAGTTTCTCAGGCCTCTTGAGCCTTGTTGATGTAGTCAACAGCGTCCTGGACGGTGACGAGGTCCTTGACGTCGTCATCCGGAATCTTCACGCCGAACTTCTTCTCCGCGTTGACGACGATGGTCATCATCGAGATGGAGTCGATGTCGAGGTCATCGGTGAAGGACTTGTTGGCCTCGACTGCTTCCACAGCCAAACCGGTCTCTTCGTTGACGATCTCTGCCAGTCCTGCGAGGACTTCAGCTTCGGTGAATGCCATTACTTTCCTACTTTCTAGTATCAGTCGAGGGTTGTTCGACCGGTTGAGGAACTTTTCGACGAGTGTCCCGCCGAATATCTTAGGACATTCACGGAGAGTTTTCCGTGAATGAACCTGTTTAAGGGAGGCGGATCACTTGTGCGCCGAAGACCAAACCGGCTCCGAAGCCGATCTGCAGAGCCAATCCACCACTGAGTTCGGGCTGTTCACGCAGCAGACGTTCGGTAGCCAAGGGGATGGACGCCGACGAAGTGTTGCCGTTGTCGGCGATATCGCGAGCGATCACGACGTGCTCAGGAAGCTTGAGCTGTTTGGCGAGTTCGTCGATGATGCGCATGTTCGCCTGGTGGGGGATGAACGCAGCCAGGTCGGAGGCTTCGATGCCAGACTCGGCAAGTGCCTCCTTGGCCACCTCGGCGCCGTCCCAGACAGCCCAGCGGAAGACGGTCGGGCCATCCTGTCGCAGGGTGGGGAACGGGGTGTCGCGGTCGTCGCGGACGTCGTAAAGGGACTCGGTCATGCGGATCGTCGACCAGTTCTCGCCCTTCGAACCCCAGACGGTCTTCGAGATGCCCGGTTCGTCGGAGGCGGAGACGACGACAGCGCCGGCTCCGTCACCGAGGATGAAGGAGATCGAACGGTCTTCGGGGTCGATGACCTCGGAGAGCTTCTCAGCACCGATGACCAGAATGTTGTCCATCGCTCCTGAACGCACCAGTGCGTCGGCCTGTCCGATACCGTAGCAGTAGCCAGCACAGGCTGCGCTGATGTCCCAGGCTGGGATGTGACCGGTGCCCAGACGGTCGGTCAGTGCCGCGGCCGCCGAGGGAGTGAAGTATTCGAAGGTGACCGTGGCGATGATGATGCCGCCGATGTCCTCGGGTTTGAGGCCGGAGGACGCGATCGCCTCAAGCGCGGCCTCCTCGCACATGTCAAGGACGCCGACGTCCTTGCTGGCGCGACGGCGGGTGATGATGCCGGTGCGCTGGCGGATCCACTCATCGGAGGAGTTGATGGGGCCGGCGATGTCGTCGTTGCTGACGAGGTTCTCGGCACGGTAGGCGCCGATGCCTGTGATCTTGGAGAAGGTTCCGGGTTCTGCGGTCTTCAATGTTGGCATGATGGTCTTCCTTTGGTGATCAGGCGTGGGCCGCGGCGAACTCGCGTGCGCCGTCGAGGTCTGCAGCGGACTTGATGGCGAACGTCTCCACGCCCTTCATGGCGCGTCGAGCGATGCCGGTGAGGGTGCCGCCGGGGACGAGTTCGATCATCCCGGTGACTCCGGCGTTCAGCAGGGTCTCCTGGCACAGGTCCCAGCGGACCGGGTTCGTGACCTGCTTGACGAGACGGCCGACGTAGTCCTGTCCGTCCTCGACGACGGTGCCGTCAGAGTTGCTGAGGATGGAAGTGGAAGGATCCGCGATCTCCAGCGCCGAGGCGGTGGAGGCCAGTTCAGCGGTCGCGGGAGCCATGAACTCGGTGTGGAAGGCACCGGCAACAGGCAAGGCGATGACGCGGGCCTTCTCCGGAGGGTTCTCGGCCAGCTTGTCGAGGTTCTCCTTCGACCCTGCTGCCACGGTCTGCCCACCGCCGTTGACATTGGCCGGGCTGGCCCCGGCAGCTTCGATCGCAGCCAAAACGTCCTCGGGGTCGCCGCCGACAACGGCTGACATTCCCGTTGGTGTGTGGGCGGCGGCAGATGCCATCCCGGCACCGCGGACGGCGACGAATCGCATGGCGTCAGACGCTGTGAAGATCCCGGCGATCTGTGCGGCGGCGATTTCGCCGACCGAGTGACCGGCGACATATTCGGCTGTGGCGCCGAGTTCCGAGGCGCACGCGATCGCCGAGGCGACCAGCAGCGGCTGTGCCAGTGCGGTGTCTTTGATGGTCTCGTCACCGGATTCTGTTCCGTGCAGGCGCAGGTTGATCCCGGATGCGGCGGACAGTTCATCGATCTGTGCGGCGAAGGTCTCAAGTTCCAGGAAGGAACTCAGAAAGCCCGACTTCTGGGCACCTTGGCCCGGGCACGTGATAGCTAGCACTCAGTTCTCTTTTCGCTCGACTTCGCTGTTCAATCTAGTGGATGGATCTTTTGGATCAGTGTGTTTTGTCGCTGTTCGACAATAGCCCGGCATCTGACAGTCGCCCGTAGACCAATGCGATGTGGATGACGAAGGCGTCGCGGGAGACCGTGGGGTCCAGTGCGATTGCCGAGGTGATCTTTCGGAGCCGGTATCTCACGGTATTCGGATGGACGGACAGCGCCTTGGCTGTGGCCTCTAGGGATGATCCGAATTCGACGTAGGCGCTGACGGTTTTGAGCAGCTGTCCCGTGCCGGAGGTCAGTGGTTCGTAGTACCTGCTGATGAGTTCGCCCAGCGCGACGCTGTCTCCGGCCAGGGCCCGTTCGGGCAGGAGCTCTTCTGCCCGAACCGGGCGGGGTGAGTCGGGACGAGCCGTCGCGGCCTTGAGCGCCATGATCGCAGCCTTCGCCGAGGTGGCGGCCTCCGCCAGGGACGGAACGCTGGGTCCGACGATGACCTCGGAAGGTCCGAAGCACTCGGAGAGATCTTCCACGGCGGTATCGAGGTCCGTGGCACCGCCGAGGACGATGAGCAGACGGTTGTCGTGAATGCCGACGAGTGCGTCATCGGCCCATTTGCGAGCCTTGCGGCGAATGACGTCGAGGCCGCGCTTGGCCGACCTCTGCGGGGCTCGTCCCACGAGGACGCTGACGGGGCCCTCGGACTGCCAGCCGAAGGCAGCGGTGCGGCTGGCCAACTCATCCACGGAGTCACCGCGGACCAAGGCGTCGACGACCATCGCCTCTAAGCGAGCATCCCAGCTGCCTCTGGCCTCGGCCGCGCGGGCATAGACATCGGCGGCGGCGAAGGCGATCTCACGGGAGTAGACGAGAACGGCTTCCCTCAGCGCCGGCTGTTCGACCGGGCGGGCAATGTCGGGCACCCTCTCCTCAACGACTTCGACAACGATCTTGAGCAGCTGGAGGGTCTGCTGGAGGCTGATTGCGCGGATGAGGTCGCGCGGAGCGGACTTGAAGATCTCGCTGACGACGCGCAGATCGGTGTCGGGCTTGCGATACCAGTCGATGAACGACGTGATGCCCGACTGGGCCAACAGTCCGACCCAGGAGCGATCCGATGGGGACATGCTGCGATACCAAGGGAGCCGAGCTTCGAGTCGCTGCAGGGTCACTGTGGAGAGGACTCCCACTCCTGCGCGCAGACGACGGGCCGTCTCTGCACGGCGCCGGAGCGTCTCGGCGTCAGTTGTCATAGGCACCACTTTAAACGCTTTGTCACAATACGCTTGTGTGCGACACACAAGCGTTTGTCGGTTGAGACAAGTATGGCCGGAGTCTTGGCGACTCCGGCCATACTCAGTGCGGTGTCAATGCACCACCTGCACCTGGCTCGATGAGATCAGGCGCCGGCTCCCTCGGTTGAACCCGAGGTGCCAGCGGAGACGTCGTCGAGCTGGTACTTCTGCGCCGCCTCGGCGGCCTTGTCGATCGAGATCGCGCCGGTGTCGGCCAAAGAGATCAGGGCCTGTGTCACGACCGAAGGCCCGTCGACGTGGTAGTAACGGCGCGCCGCTGGACGGGTGTCCGAGATCGCGTAGCCGTCGGTACCCAGGGACGTGAAGTGGCCGGGCACGTATTGACGGATCTGATCCGGAACCGCGCGCATGTAGTCCGAAGTCGCCACAACAGGGCCCTCGGTCTCAGCCATCTTCTGTGTCACATACGGCACACGTGCCTCGACGTCGGGGTTGAGCAGTCGGTCGTCTTCGGCGTTGAGACCATCGCGACGCAGCTCTGTCCACGACGTCACTGACCATACGTCTGCCGAAACGCCCCAGTCCTCAGCCAACAGCTCCTGGGCCTCGAGGACCCAGGGGACGCTGACGCCTGAGCCCATGAGCTGGACCTTCGGGCCACCGTTATCGGGACCCTTCGACAGCAGGTACATGCCCTTGAGCACTCCATCGACGTCGAGATCCTCGGGTTCAGGAGGCTGGACCATCGGCTCGTTGTACAACGTCAGGTAGTACAGAACGTTGGGGTCACGCTCATCTTCAGGGTCGTACATGCGATGGATGCCATCACGCACGATCCGGGCGATCTCGTAGGAGTAGGCGGGATCGTAGGACACTATCGACGGGTAGGTCGAGGCCAGAAGGTGCGAATGACCGTCACCGTGCTGCAGCCCCTCGGCCACCAGCGTGGTCCGACCTGCCGTGGCGCCGAGAACGAAACCACGCGCCATCTGGTCCCCAGCGGCCCAGAAGAAGTCTCCGGTGCGCTGGAATCCGAACATCGAATAGAAGATGTAGAACGGAATCATCGGCTCGCCGTGCGTGGCATACGCGGTGCCGGCCGCAGTGAGTGCGGCAGTCGCGCCAGCCTCGTTGATGCCCACATGGAGCAGCTGGCCGTCGGTGGCTTCCTTATACGCAAGGAACAGGTCACGGTCGACCGAGATGTAGTTCTGTCCGTGCGGGTTGTAGATCTTCGCCGTCGGGAAGAACGAGTCCATACCGAAGGTACGGGCCTCATCGGGGATGATCGGGACAATGCGCTTGCCGAACTCCTTCTCCCGCATAAGGTCCTTGAGTACACGGACGAAGCCCATTGTGGTCGCGATCGTCTGCTTGCCCGAACCGCGCTTGCCGGCATCGAAGGCCTTGTCGGAAGGCAGTTTGAGATCGATATGGGTGCTGCGCCGTTCGGGGGAGTAGCCACCCAGGGCCGCACGACGCTCCTGCATGTACTTGAGCTCCGGAGCGTCCTGCCCGGGGTGGTAGTACGGAGGCAGCTTCGGGTTCTCCTCGAGATCCTTGTCCGAAATCGGGATCTGGAAGTGATCGCGAGCGAGCTTGAGATCGTCGACCGTGAGCTTCTTCATCTGGTGTGTGGCGTTGCGAGCTTCGAAATGAGGTCCCAGCGAGTAGCCCTTGACGGTCTTGACGAGGATGACGGTCGGCTGACCGGTGTGTTCGGCTGCGGCCTTGTATGCGGCGAAGACCTTGCGGTAGTCATGGCCGCCGCGCTTGAGGTTCCAGATCCGCTCATCGCTGTAGTCCTCGACCATGGCCTTGGTGCGAGGATCACGCCCGAAGAAGTTGTCGCGGACGAAACCGCCGGACTCGCCCTTGTACGTCTGGTAGTCACCATCAGGGGTGGCGTTCATGAGGTTGACCAGCGCACCGTCACGGTCCTTACCCAGGAGGGTGTCCCATTCGCGGCCCCAGACGACCTTGATGACGTTCCATCCGGCACCGCGGAAGTAGGCTTCGAGCTCCTGGATGATCTTGCCGTTGCCGCGGACCGGTCCGTCGAGACGCTGCAGGTTGCAGTTGATGACGAAGTTGAGGTTATCGAGCTCTTCGAAGGCGGCGACATGAAGCATCCCACGGCTCTCCGGCTCATCGAGCTCACCGTCACCGAGGAACGCCCAGGTCTGCTGCTGCGAGGTGTCCTTGATACCGCGGTTGTGCATGTACTTGTCGAACTGCGCCTGGGCGATCGCGTTCATCGGTCCCAGACCCATCGACACCGTCGGGTGCTCCCAGAAGTCAGGCAGCTGGTGAGGGTGCGGGTAGGAAGGCAGCCCGCTGGGCTTGCCGTCGACCTGGTGGGACTGCTGCTGACGGAACCCGTCGAGATCCTGTTCGCTCATCCGACCTTCGAGGTAGGCACGAGCGTACATTCCGGGCGAGGCATGTCCCTGGTAGAAGATGTGGTCGCCGCCGCCGGGATGGTCCTTGCCGCGGAAGAAGTGGTTGAGTCCGACTTCGTAGAGTGTGGCCGACGACGCGTAGGTCGAGATGTGTCCGCCGACCTCTACTCCGGGCCGCTGAGCGCGGTGGACGAGCATCGCTGCGTTCCAACGGTTCCAGCGCCTGTAGCGGCGCTCAACTTCTTCGTCGCCGGGGAACCACGGTTCGTTCTCGGGTCCGATGGTATTCACATAGTCGGTGGCTGTCAGGCTGGGCACGCCGATCTGCTTCTCTCGCGAACGCTGGAGCATCCGCAGCATGACGTAACGTGCACGTGATCGTCCGCCCTCGTCGATGAGGCCGTCCAGCGATGCCAGCCACTCCTCAGTCTCTTCGGGATCGATGTCGGGCACCTGGCTGGGCAGCCCGTTGAGTATCGGTCCGCCCTGTTTCCGATTGTCCACGGTGTGGTCCTCTCTTCCGCTCCACGATCTTCGTTGGTGTCGAGATCTGGGTGATCGAGTGGAATGGAGAATCAAATCATGATTGAGCCCAGGGTCCACCAGATACTCCCATCAGCCTAGTCCTCCGGCGCGAACTTCGCTGGAGAGAAATGTTGTGATCTCGGTGACGAGTTCATGGTCTTCGATGCGCTTTGACGTGGATTGCGTCGCCTTGGCGCGCCGCCATTTGCGCCTTGAGCCCAGTTGACGGAACAATGAGGGCATGAGTAACTCCTCTTCTGAAAGGACATCTTCCACGTCGACCCTCCCGAACGAGCTGGGCCAGAACCTTGGTTTGGCTGCGGGAGACTATGTGCAAGAAATCGGCTACGACGATGACGTCGACTTGGACCTGTGCCAGGCGATCGAAAACATCATCGGTGACAAGATCGCAGACGGCGACGAAGACGGTGTCTTCGACGTCATTCTGATGTGGTGGCGCTCCGACGACGACGACCTCATTGATGGCCTCGTCGACGCGCAGGCCACATTGAAGGAAGGCGGAGCCGTCTGGCTACTGTCACCCAAGGCAAGTCGCCCCGGCCACATCAGCCCGGCCGACATCTCTGAGGCAGCTCCCACAGCTGGCATGCACGTGACCTCCACAGTCAGCGCTGCCGAATACTGGGCAGGCTTCCGTTTGGTAGGCAAAAAGAACTTCTCATGATCCTTCGGCCCGGAGCTCGGGCCCCTGATTTCTGCGTACCCGATCAGTTCGGGTCCACGCTCCACCTCGCCGAGGCGCTCCGTCAGTCGGCTGTCATCCTCGTCTTCTTTCCGTTCGCTTTCTCACCCGTCTGCGGTGATGAGGTCAGAGCCCTTGAAGACGTGAGGCAGTCGCTGGCGACCGAGTCTGCACCGGTCGAGATCATCGCCATGTCCGTCGACTCCAAGTACACGCTCGCCGCGTGGTCACAGGCTCGTGAGATCGGCATTGATCTCGGTTCGGACTTCTGGCCCCACGGCGAGGTGGCTCGGTCCTATGGAGTCTTCGACGCTGATCATGGTGTCGCCGAACGCGGCGTCTTCGTCATCTCCCAAACGGGTACGATCGTGAGCAGTCGTCAGGTTGCACGAACCGAAACGCGTGACTTCACAGCTGACGTTGCTCAAGCACGAGCACTCAGCCGTTGAGTCGATGCGATCATCGGATCATCAAGGAGGAATGAACTATGGCCACCATCTTCACCAAGATCATCAACGGGGAGATTCCGGGCACTTTCGTCTACCAAGACGATGTGTGCGTGGCTTTCCTCGACGTCGCACCGATGACCGAGGGCCACACCATGGTCGTCCCCCGGGAAGAGATCTCACACTGGATCGACGCAGACCAGGACCTGCTCGATCACCTGATGGCGGTGGCGAGGCAGATCGGACGTGCCCAGAAGGAGGCCCTCGACTGTGAGCGCATCGGCCTGCTCGTCGTCGGATATGAGGTCCCACATCTGCACATCCACGTCCTGCCGACGAACTCCATGGACGATTTCGATATCTCCGATCGTGCGCCTATGCAGACCCCTGAGCAGCTGGCAGGGCCCGCCGAGAAGATTCGGCGAGCCCTGGAGCGGCAGTCCTGATCAGTCGCTTCGATATCAGCGGTTTCGATATCCGCAGCTGATCACTGCGGTTGACCTGCGTTCATGTTGAGGTAGTTCTCGAGTGAGTCTCGGACCAACTCGGCGCCTTCGACCCCGCCGTAGTTGGCTGCGAAACGAGGATCGCTGACATACATATCGGCCAGGCCGCGGACATATCCGTCGAGGTTCCCCGACGGATCTTCGGCAGGAGTCCCGGGTACGGCTCTGAGCCACTCGACATGACGTCGAGCCAGGTCCTGGCAACGATCTGTTCCCGGGTCGGCCCCTGCCTCGGCGGCGTTGGTCCAGTCTTGGTTGAGTTCCTCGACCATGGCTTTCCACGACTGCTTATCCATGCTGGGAAGGGATTCCCACCATAGCGCTGATGTCTCATACGCCTCTCTGCCCCAGCGCTGCGTCACTTCTTCTTTGTGTCTGCGATGGTCGAATCCGTCAAACATTTCCTCTGCCATGAGAGGTTCACCTGCTTCCAATCGTGCGATGGTCGCGGTGACGGCGGCGATCTGCCTCTCGATCCGTGCACGCTCGCGTCCGAGGCTGTGCACATGGTCGCCCAATGCCGCTATCGGGTCGGCGGTGGCTTCGAGCGCCTCCGCGATCCGATTCAATGGCATCCCCAGCTCCTTGAGCAGGAGGATGCGCTGCAGGCGCACCAACCCTGTCTCGTCGTAGTAGCGATATCCGTTGTGGGCAGTGTACGTCGGTGGCAGTAAGCCGATTGCGTCATAGTGACGCAGCGTTCGGCTCGTTGTCCCCGTCATCCGTGCTGTTTCCTGTATGGACCAGTCCATGACGATCAGCTTAGAAGTTGACGTCGCGTCAATGTCAACGCAGCAGTGGAATCAGGCTGCGGCTCAGCTCGCGTCGAGGGCGGCGAGGAGATCATCTGCCAGGTCATCGACGTGTTCGAGTCCGACAGAGAGCCGGATCAGACCGTCGCCGGGCTTGGCCGTGGCCGCGACCGGCCGGTGGGTCAGCGACGCCGGATGCTGGATGAGTGTGTCGGCACCGCCCAGTGACACCGCGTGGACGACGAGGCTGCAGTGTTCGACGAAGCTGCGTGCGGCATCGAAGCCGCCGGCGAGTTCCATTGCGATCATGGCTCCACCACCGGACATCTGACGTCCAAGCAGCCCACGCGGATCCTGGCCTTCCAGGCCCGGGTAGTGGACTGCCGCGATGGCAGGGTGGCCGGCCAGACGCTGCGCGAGGTCACCGGCGGTCGTCTGTGCCGCTCGCATGCGCACGGCCAGGGTGCGCAGTCCCCTGTGGAGAAGGTAGGCACCCATGGGGTGGAGGAGTGCCCCAGTGATCGCGCGGACCTGTCGCAGGCGCATCGCCCAGTCGGAGTTGGTGGCGATGATTCCGCCCATGGCATCGCCATGACCGCCCAGGTATTTGGTGGCACTGTGCAGAACCAGGACCGCACCGTGGGAGATGGGCTGCTGGAGCACGGGAGTGCAGAAGGTGTTGTCCACCAGCACCGGGACGTTACCGGCGGCTGCGACGACACCATCAAGATCAACGAGATCGAGGCTGGGGTTGGCTGGGGTCTCGACGATGACGAGTCCTGTGTCGTCTTGGATCGCCGAGGCGATGTCGGCTTCCTTTGCCCACGTGACGGTCGTGCCCAGCAGTCCCGATTCGAGGAGATGGTCACTTCCGCCGTAAAGGGGACGCACTGCAACGATGTGGGGTGTTCCTGCGCTGACTGCTGCCAGGAGGGCCGCGGTCATTGCGGCCATGCCGGTGGCGAATGCGACCGCTTCGTCGGCGCGTTCGAGTTCGGCCAGGGCGGTCTCGAAGCGTGCGACGCCGGGCTGCCACAGGCGCTGGTAGACGGCCGAGTCGCCGTCCTTGAGCCGATGACCGGTGGCCAACCATTCGTAGGAGTCACCGCCGGTGGCGACATCGTTGACGGGGTTGGTGGTCGAGAGGTCGATGGCCGGAACGTGGACTCCTGCCTCGGTGAGGCCGTCCATTCCGCCGTGGACCATGAGCGTTTCTGGGTGCAGTGAGGTCATGACAGCATTCAAGTCACTTCTGCTATGAACTGCAATCCTCGGTCCAGGATCTGTGATTTTTGGTTACACAATGAAAGTTTCTTGAATCTGCTATGCCAGAATGTGAGTCATGTCGCAGAAAGTGGAACTCGATGATGTTGACCGCCAGCTGCTCAAAGCTCTCAGTGATGATGCCAGAGCATCCGGCACCGCTTTGGCTGCGGCTGTGGGCATCTCGGAGTCGACGGTGTCCCTTCGCCTCAAGCGCCTCAAGACCTTGGGCGTGATCCGAGGCTTTCGCGTCGACATTGATGCCGCAGCCATAGGTGTTCCACTCCAAGCTTTGATCTCAATCCGTCTGGCCAAGCATGACCGTGCGGAGATCGACGCCTTCACAGCCGCAGCACCTCAGTTCCCGGGGGTTGTAAGGATGTATCACATGGCAGGAGCCGATGATTATCTGCTCCACATCGTCGCCACAGACACCGAGGCGGTCCAATCCTTCGTCCTCGACTATCTCACCCGCTACCCGGCCGTCGCCCATACCCGAACCAACCTCATCTACAAGGTTCAAGACGGCACTGCATGGATCCCAGACGGTGCCTGAACATCGCTGCGGTGCCGGAACACTGCTGAGAGTCCATACTTAAGCCATGACGACACAGAAGACACAGCCCACCGATGCCGACGTCGGGGAATTCCTGCAGGCCGCAGTTCCGAACAAGAGACGTGAGGACGGGATCAGGCTCGAAGAGCTCTTCAGTGAGGTCACCGGCACCCAGCCGGTGATGTGGGGTCCATCGATCGTGGGTTATGGACAGTACCAATACGTCTCACCGTCGAATCCGCGCAATCGTGGTGTGTGGCCCAAGACCGGGTTCTCACCACGTAAGGCTCAGCTGTCGTTGTACGGGCTCAAGGACACGTCGGCTGAGGCTGCCTTGCTGCCGGGCCTCGGCACATACACAGAGGGCGCCGGGTGTGTGTATGTCCGTAAGTTAGAAGACATTGACGAGGCGGTCCTGCGCAGGCTCATCACCATTGCGTTTGACCGCCCAGACGATCCCGAACCCGTAGCCTGACTGCAGTCTTCATTGCAGATCTGACCGAACCGTCTGGCCTCTTCTCCGATGGGATCAGTGTCGACTGGTGATCGTCAGTCCCTGTTTGCGCTGGTGGACTGAGAAGTAACGCAGGCCCAGAGCGTCGTCGGCGAGGAATCGGCGACGAGAACGGCGTGGCAGCCAGACGATCTGGCCGGGGGTCAGCGGAATTGTGGTCAGTTCCGTCTCCAAGGTTCCGGCGCCGTCGAGGATATGGATGAGGACGTCGAGTCCCGGCCCGACGTGTTCCTTGATCTCACCGCCTGGAGACAGGGCGATGATGTTTGCATCGAGATCACGTTGCTGAGGCTGAAGCTGCCACACTGACCCGGAGGTCTCAGCCGCCCCGCCGAGTTCACCTACATCAGCGAGGACGCGGGGGAGTGGTGTTCCTGCTCGCTTGCTGATGAGAACCCGAAATTCCTGGTCATCCGATGCCTGCGGTTCCCAGGCCAGCGCCTCAGCGTACTCGGCCTCCATCTCGATTTTGAGGTTCTTGGGTTCATGATCGTTGATGAGGATCAGTCCGGAACCGACATCGAGTTTCTGATAGGCGGCCATGACGAACGGGTGCCGTTCAGGTTTTGGTACCGTGCGCACGTCGATGATTTCGGGCGCGGTCTCATCTGTCATGGGAACCTCCACTGTTGGTCTGAAACTGATCAACTTCAAGTTAGCATCAGGGTGACGGCGGGAATGAAATATGGTTTCACGCCCTCGTGAACTCGACATTAGGACAGGAGATACGATGACGGACAATTCCCAGACTCAAAACCTTGGTGAGCTGACGAGCGAACTTCTGGAAAAGGCGCGTGGTACAAACAGCGGGCGGGCTGCCCACGGTGTCTACAGCGGGCGTTATCTCAAACAAGCGCTGCTGACCTTGACGGCAGGGACCAAGATGGCCGAACACGATTCTCCGCCGGAGGCGACGCTGCAGGTGCTGCAGGGACGTGTGGCATTGTCCTCAGCCGAGGAGTCGTGGGAGCTCAGCGCCGGTGATCTCATGACGATACCTCCGGAGAGGCACTCCGTGCAGGCGCACGAGGATTCCGCCTTCCTGCTGACCATTCGAACCGATGTGAGCTGAGCGCTCAGGCGTCCAGCAGTGATGTTTTGCTCTGGGCCTGACCTGGGGTGACCCAGCCTGGCGGCACGGGAGACAAGAAAAATGTGCCGCGACATCGAGTGAACGATGTCGCGACACATTACATGGTCGGGATAGCGGGATTCGAACCCACGACCTCCTCGTCCCGAACGAGGCGCGCTACCAAGCTGCGCTATATCCCGTGACCAGGAACTACTATAGCGATGGTGACCCGTTCTGAAAAATCGGCACGGTCGACCATCCGCAAATGGAAGGAACACCTCGTTGGCACTGACTGCCGGGAGCATCACGACAACCGCCCTCGACATCCTTTCGCGCTACGGACTGGGTGATCTGTCGATGCGCAGGCTCGCTCGTGAGCTCGAGGTCCAGCCTTCCGCACTGTATTGGCACGTCAAAGACAAGCAGGAGCTCTTCGTCCTCATCGCCACACGGATGAATGCTGAGGTCGATGCGCGATGCCCATCGACTTCTGACCCGCTTGTGACTGCGATGGCGCTGCGGGACATCCTCCTGACCTATCGTGACGGTGCTGAGATTATGCTCCTCGGATTCTCGATCGCCCCCGCCGCAGTGACTCCAAGCGCATTGAGTGCTGAAGCCTTAGGCACGACCGTCTCCCATGGAGTGATGGCACATGCCCTCGGTGCCGTGGCGATCGAACAGAATCGCAGACTCTTCGGTATTGAAGATGCGGATGCAGGTGAGAATTTCGCCAATATCGTGGCGCGCCTGCTGAAGACAGAGAGCGACTGAACACGGAATTCGTCTGCCCGCATGGCCTTATGGCATACTGGTCAAGCACGTTCGGGAGCTATTGCTCCTGACCTGCTGTGGGGCCTATAGCTCAGTTGGCTAGAGCATCTCGCTTACACCGAGAGGGTCGGGGGTTCAAGTCCCTCTGGGCCCACAGTTTAACATTCGATAAGTTGCCTGGTCAGAGTCTTACTGAGTCAAAGTTTAACCGTTGAAATGGTCACTTGCCCACATTTCTTTCTGAACCGTTGTGATCTATGAACATCCAACGCGTCTGAAACTGGTCCAAATCGGGGCCGAATCGGTCGGGACTGATACAGGGTTTGGTGACATCTAAACTGGCTCGTTTGGATACAGCTCGGGAACGACAGACATCAAGCCACAACCTTATCCACAAGTTTGGCGATGCCGTCGTCCGCGGGGACTGGTGAGAGGGGCTGCGTGGTGCGAAGGAACCGTTCGATAGCCGCGGTTGATTCGTTCGCGACCCTGTGGCTTTGATGGGCAGCTTTGTCGGCCTGGATCAATGCTGTGATTATTTGTAATTGAAGGTCCGCGATCGCGATGTCGTCGCGACTTATCCACTCGCCGAGGCGGAGTGCGGCGCGCACAATGTTATGCGACGTCGTAAGTGCGTACCCCTATTTGGAAAGCAAGTCGATGAGTTTTCTCAGCAGTGGGTTCAATGGGCCACCACCGCGGCGAGGACGTAACCGCAGCCTCGTCTACCAGTCGTCGGTGGGACCTGTGTCTGCTTGTCGGTTCATGGCTAGAGCCTTTCTCCTAAGATCGGGAAAAAGCATGTCAGTCTTTGGTTATGCCGACCTTTGAATTATCCGTGACGCTGTGACAGGAGACAGCGCCCGGGAGTTCGGCATAAGCCAACATCAGCATATGCTCTGAATTCGGTTTATAAGGCTCAGCTGATCTCTCGGAAGGGGTGGTCGGAGCTGATTGAAGTGATGACTGAGAACTCGAAGTGAGTGGCTTGGTACATCTAGGAACTGCTGGGTTCAGCTTTTAATTATCGTCGGTTGATAGAGGTTCGATCTGTATGGATCAGGCAGGGTGACACCGAGACAGTGGCCGCACAGAATACCAAAAACAGCCACTACGAAACCCGGATCTTGACACCAAGCGCGGAGGGAGCCATAGACCGGTCTTTTACTGAGGACTCCAGGTCCGGGTAATCGGAAGGCCTTACCAGCTCCTTCCAGTTCCCATTAGGTAACTGAGTATTTTGAGGTTTGAAGGCCACTCGATATTGCCTCAGGGGACCACCGGTAT
>NZ_JABUYD010000012.1:0-127385 GCF_014897515.1 Brevibacterium sp. FME17 | reverse complement strand
ATGGTGTCTATCCTTCCAGGCTTGCTTGTGTACAAGCCAGATTAGATGTCACCAACCCCTGCATCAGTCCCTTCAGGAAGTACGTTCCAGGCTTGAAGTTCCCCGACAATGAATAAGAAGCGGGTTACGCGATCGTTTGAGGGTTCGGTGTCGAAGTACACGAGGACGAACAAGTCCGGCACCATCACCAGGCACCGTTGGCAACTGTGGATTCCCGAAACCCCTGGTGATCCGAACAGTGCACTTAAACGAGTCGGAGCAGGCGGCTATGGGACACGCGAGGAAGCCCAGGACGCCCTTTCAGACGCACGCAGGGACCACGAAAGCATCAACACCAGGAAAGCGCCTCTATTAGGCCCCTACGCTGACCAATGGATTGAAGGGCTGAGGTTGGCAGCGTCGACGATCGCCGGCTATAAACGCTCCCTGAAACACATCACGCCGACACTCGGGAAGAGGGCACTGGACACGATCACGCCGTCCGACATCAGCCGGCTATATGCGCAGCTCGAGAAGACTGGGCGCATCGACTCGAAACACAAGGGTGAGGGGTTGTCTGCGAACACGATCGCGAAGATACATGTGACCCTATCTCAGGTTCTAATGTCCGCAACTGCGGACGGGTGGATTCGATCGAACCCGGCGAAAGCACCGACAGTGAAATCTCCATCACGAAAACAAGTGCGGGCAGCGAAGAAGGAAATTCGAGTGTGGACTGCGGACCAGCTGCGTTCGTTCCTCGAATGGGACCGGAATGTGTACGACGATGATTTCTATACGATGTGGGCAACGGTCGCCGGAACCGGGCTGCGTCGTTCGGAAGTTCTGGCGCTGCAATGGCAGGACATCGCCGGCAATCGCATCTCTGTGCGTCGTGCTTTAGATACTGAGGCGCGGGATAGTCTCAAGACGCCCAAATCGGGGCATTCCCGCGTCATCGACATAGACGACGGACTCACGGCGACTCTCGCCGCATGGAGGTCTCTACGGGCCGAAATCAGCCTTGACTATGCGCGGGGTGAGGCGTTGGTGTTCGGGAACTTGGGAGGCGGTACTCGGTCGCCCAATGAGGTGTCTCGACGGTGGCGCACAAGGGTTGCTCGAGCGCAGCAGGACATCGACGTCCCCACGATCACGCTGCACGAGGTTCGGCACACTCACGCAACTCTTCTCCTGCAGGTCGGGGTGCATCCTCGAGTCGTTCAGGAGCGGTTGGGGCACGCGACGATCGACATCACAATGAACACCTACAGCCACGTTTTACCGACGATGCAGGAAGATGCGGTTCAGCGTCTCTCCATGCTGATGCAGGGCGAAAAGTAGTCGGGAGCACACCAACGAGCACACGACGCTCAAAAAAGTAAGCCCCTCACCTGAGTATTCCCAGGTGAGGGGCTTCTTCTCTCTGCGGAGGATAGGGGATTCGAACCCCTGAGGGCGTTAACCCAACCCGCGTTCCAGGCGAGCGCCATAGGCCACTAGGCGAATCCTCCGCGAGCCAGCCTATATGAGTCGTGTCGACAATGCGAAATCAAGATGGCCAAGTGTGAACCATCACACTAATCACAGATAGAATCCCCTCCAGTCCCTGCCGCACCGGACCTGGCTTCGGACCTCGTTTTGTGCCTCGAGGATGCTCTCGACTACACTGATCGATGGCTCCCCGTGCGGCGTCATCTTGTGAACTCCCCCAGGGCCGGAAGGCAGCAAGGGTAAGCGAGCTCTGGCGGGTGCACGGGGAGTCCTTCGATTCTCAAGGTTACAATTCCACAACTCCCCCTCCCCTATGTCAGTCCAGGTCAGGGCCCATCTCAACGACGATAAATGGCCTTTTCCCGAGGAATTCAGCCACTGCTTTAATACTTTCGTGATTTGGCTTCACTAGCATGGTCTGTAGCTCTCATCCCTTTGCTCGAACGAGGATCCCTGTTTTGTCACCCAAGAAGATTCACGGGGCGGTTGCTGCCCTTTCAGCACTCGCTCTACTCACGGCCTGCACCCCGGCAGACTCTGACCCCGACGCGACTCGCGATGGTGCGAAGACGGCCGAAGCCGAGGCCGCAGCCGAGCCGGTGTTCCGGATAGGGAGCGTCTCCGAAGCCGAGGCAGCCCAGGCGACGGAACAGGGCTCGTCGGCGAAGGCTTCGAACTCCACCGCCTCGGCTACGCCCACCAGCACACAGACTTCTGCTCCCCAGCAGACCGGCGAAGTGGTCGAACCCGGTGCAGAGACAACAGCTGCCCCCGGCGAGCGCATCAGCCTCAGCGTCGAGAACGCGGCGCTGAGCGACATCTCCATCACCGAATCCGACCACCCGCGCATCAAGACCGATCCCGGAGTCTTCTTCGACACCGCCGGGAGCGAACTCGAAGCAGCAGACAGCACCGAAGACGCGAAGGCGGGATCTTCGACTCCAAGCGAATCAGCCTCAGAAGACTCAGACGCGATCACCGCCCCCGACGACGCCGCGGCCTGGATGTCTGCCTACGACCTCGTCGCCGACAGCACATACGAGCTCTCGGCCACAGCCACCTCGGCGGATGGAGAGGAACACGATTTCACCTCCACGGTCACGGTTTCGGCCGGCGACGCCTCGCCGATGGCGGTGCGCACGATCCTCTCCGATGACCAGACCGTGGGCGTCGGAGCTCCGATCATCCTCACCTTCGGATCCACGGTGGCCAAGAAGTACCGTGACGACGTCGAGCACCGCTTGTCGGTCAAGGTCACGGACAACGATGGGAAGAAGCGCAAAGTCGAAGGCTCATGGGCCTGGCTGCCTGATGACCCGCAGTCGCGACTGCACTTCCGTCCCAAGGAATTCTGGCCCGCGCATTCGAAGGTCTCCGTCGACGTGCCGCTGAAGAACGTTCCCACGACCGATGACACCGTCGGCCAGAACGATCTCACACTCGATTTCGACATCGGCCGCAAGCAGGTCGTCAAGGCCGACGCCAAGACCCACCGCATGGTCGTCACGCGCGACGGCAAAGAGGTCATGAACTTCCCGGCCTCATTGGGTGCTGCGAAGTCCCCGTCCTACAACGGAACCCATGTGGTGATGTCCAAGGCCTCGGACTACACGATGACCTCCGAGCAGTGGGACTACGAAACCGATGTGCGCTGGGCCGTGCGCATCCACAACAACGGAGAGTTCATCCATGCCGCGCCCTGGTCTACCGGAGTGCAGGGGTCGGCGAATGTCTCCCATGGCTGCATCAACCTCTCGACCGAACGGGCCAAGCAGTACTACGACTCGGCGATCTTCGGCGACCCGGTCGAGATCACCGGTTCGAATGCCACCCTGTCGACCGCAGCCAGCGACATCTCCGACTGGGTCTATGAGTGGGATGACTGGAAGAAGATGAGCGCGCTGCCTACTTCTTGACGTTCTCTGCGGCCTTGTCGATCATCGGCACATAGCGCTTGAGCGTCCATGGGACGGTGAGCGGGTTGATGATCGATGAGGCTGTGACGAACGGCTGGTCTTCGGGCGCGACGACCGCGCCGGACTTGATCGCCGGAATGTTCGCGTACACGCTCTGTGCCTTGATCTCCTTCTTGCTCTTCTCATCGGAGTAGAACGTGAAGATGAGGTCGGAGTCGTCGAGTTTGTCCGCGTTCTCCAGCCCGATGAGCGCGGAATCCGTACCCGGGGCGTCATAGTTCTTCTTGAGTTCGTCGACGACGGGGTCAGGAGTCAGACCCAGAGCCGAGACCATCGCCACTCGCTGCTCGTTGGGGTAGAAGACTCCGAGGGTGCCCGGTCCGTCGTTGTAGATGTAAGAGAACGTCAGTCCCTCGTATTCGGGCCGCTTGGCCTCGGAGAGCTGCGTCTTGATGTCATTGACGAGCCCCTCGGACTCCTTCTCCTGCCCCAGAGCCTTGCCGATGGTCGTGATCTGCTCGTCCCATTCGATCGTCCACGGCTGCTTGGGGTAGGCGACCGTAGGGGCGATGGCGTCGAGCTGCTTGTACTGATCGGCGGTGACGCCGGACCATGGTGCGAGGATAACATCAGGTTCGAGCTCGGCGATGGCTTCGACATCGAGCTCGGTATCTCCCTGGAACTGCTTCGGCAGCTCCTCGCCCTTCTCTGTCACGGCTTCATGGATCCACGGCATATAGCCGGTGTCATCGCTGCCCCAGGCGTACTCCTCCATGCCGACAGGTGTCTTGCCCAGCGCGATGGCGGTCTCGGTCGACCCCTGCCCGAGGGTCACGACGCGCTTGGGCTCGGCCTCGATGACGGCCTTGCCCAGTGCGTGTTCGATCGTGACGGTCTGGAAGTCGTCGGAGGCTGACTTCGCAGAATCCGCCGAGTCCTGGCTGCAGGCGCTCGCGCTGAAGGCGAGTGTGACGATGGTGCCTATGGCCATGGCCCGGCGAGTGAGATGAGCTGACATTCCTGCCCTTTCGTCGGTGAGGGTCGTGGTCGACCTCTCCACTTTAACAAAGGACAGCCTAACTTAACTTCGCGGCCTGGATGCAACTCGACCGCGCGTTGGTCCCGCTCAAGGACATGGCGGGGCAGCCGGCATTCGTCTGCTCAGAGCAGAAATCCGCGTCAACCTCGTCGATTCCTCCTAGGATCGCATCATGGATGCACTTCACGTCACAGATGCGTACGCCGACCGGACTCCGGCGCTCCTGTGGCGCGAGATGCTCGGGAGGGTGCTGCGGCTGCGCCGCACCGAGCTGGGCCTGACCCTGGCTCAGGTCTCACGCCGCTCGGGAGTCTCGACCCAATACCTGTCCGAGGTCGAACGCGGCCTCAAGGATCCCTCTTCGGAGGTCATCGAGGCAATCGCCATAGTCCTCGGCCTCGCACTCCCCCAGGTGCTCGTCCTCGCCGCCGGCTCAACGCCGACAGCCGCGCCCGCGACGGTGCCCGCATTCGGGCTCACCGGACGGGCGCAGCTGTCCCTCGTGGCCTAGTCACACCGGCCGGGTGCCTCAGCTTGTACCCGAATCGAGGCGATTGGCCCTGAGAACCTCGAGTCTGCCTCGGTACTCGGCCTCGTCGATGTCACCTTGGGCGAAACGCTCGGACAGTGTCGCCTCCGCGTTCTTCGTCGACCCGAATCGGCCCTGACCATCTGCCCAGGGCGGTCCCCCGGCTTGGCGCCAACGACGCCGAGTGAGCGTGATGATGAGAGTGACGACCAGTCCGATGATGAGCACCCAGAAGATCGGGATGAGGAACAAGAACGGCCAGGCCGCGGGTCCGTGTTCCATGTTCATAATGCCTCCTTGTCAGGAATCCACGTCGCTCGTGGATATGACATCAATCCAACTCCTGCAGCCGCCTCGGCGAATCCCCCGCTGGGAGTCACTTCGGGTACTCGCTGAGGATGAGCTCCTACTGTTCGCGCAGCCAGCCCGGGGAGACCAGCCCGGACTCATAGGCGAGCACGACGAGGTGGACCCTGTCGCGTGCGGCGACCTTGCTCATGATGCGCGAGATATGGGTCTTCGCCGTCAGCGGTGAGAGCACCAGCTGCGCCGCGATCTCGTCGTTCGACAGTCCCTGCCCGACGAGGGCGAGCACCTCTCGTTCACGTTGTGTCAGCACGTCGAGATGCTTCGCCGGCTCCGCCCGCAGTCCCAGGGACATCCTCGACAGGAGGTATCGGGTCACCTCCGGTGAGAGCAGCGCCTCCCCCTCGGCGACGACGCGCACCGCTCGGATCAGGTCGACCGGTTCGGTGTCCTTGAGCAGGAATCCGCTGGCACCCGCCCTGACCGCGCGCACGATGTACTCGTCGAGGCCGAAGGTCGTCACCAGCACCACCCGAACGTGCCCGAGGTCGGGATCGGCTGCGATCGCCTCGGTGGCCCACAGTCCGTCACCGTCGGGCATCCGAATGTCCATGAGCACGACGTCGACCGGCGTCGCTGCCAGTTTCTCCAACAGCTCTTCCCCGCCGGAGGCCTGCACACTCACGCTGATGCCCGGTTCCGCATCCAACAGCGAAGCGAAGCCGGCGCGAACCAGCTGGTGATCATCGGCAATCGCCACCGAGATATCGTTCATGCCTGAGCCTGCCGATCTGTTCGTCCGTGTCCGCTGGTCCAGGGCAGCCGGACGCTGATGTGCGTGCCGTCCCCGCTCGCCGAGGTGATCGCGAAGGTTCCGTGGAGAAGTTTCGTCCGCTCCCGCATCCCGATGATTCCGGTGCCTTCGTCTCGCCCGTGCATCGCGTTCTCTGTTCCCTGGCCATCGTCACTGATCTCGAGGTGCAGGAACTCGCCTTCACGGAAGACTCTGACGTTCGCCTGGCTGGCGGCAGCGTGGCGGACCATATTCGTCAGCGCCTCCTGCACGATCCGGTAGGCGGCCGCATCCGCGGCACTGCCGGGATTCTCTCGAGTACCGTCGGCTCGGAGCTCGCGCCGGTCATCGAGGTGGATGGCTGGTCGCCCGGTCATTGCGGCGATGAGTGCCGGCAGCTCGTCGAGGCCCGGCACTGGGGCCAGCGGCTCGGCTGCGCCTGCGTCGGCACTGGCCGCGTCAGTGCCGGCCGCGTCGGAGTCGAGATCGCTTGGGCCGGCAGCATCCGAGCGCATCGTGTGGAGCACTGAACGGACCTCGTTGAGTCCCGTTCGACTCAGCTCCTTGATGGCGGCGAGCGCCCGTCTGGCCTGCTCGGGGTCCCGGTCGATGAGGTGTTCGCCCACACCGGCCTGCACGTTGATCTGGGACAGGGAATGGCCCAGCACATCGTGGAGGTCCCTGGCGATGCGCAGCCTTTCGGCCGCAATCACCTCCTGGTGCCGGGCCTGCGCCTCCTCGGCCGCGAGCCTCCTGCCTTCGTGCCTGCGCCGAGCGAAGGCTCCGATGCTCAGGGTCATCAGCAGACCGATCGTCGCAGAGGCCACACGCCCCACCGACCAGTCGACACCGAGGAAGGGACCGAGCAGCAGGGCACCCAACCAGACACCGGCCGCCGAGGCGATGGCCCAGATCTGATGACCGCGGACCATGGCCACGACGAGAGCGAAGAGGAACGCCGCATAGAACGGTGTCATCTCAGGTCCGGTGAGCCCCTGCGCCCACATTCCGCCCGGACCCTCCCCAGACCAGGGACGATTACTTGGACCGTGGCTCCACGCACCGGACAGGCTGGATCCCGCCAGTGCGGCCCAGACGACGAAGTCAACCAGCGTCAGCCCGGCGATGATCGCGACTCTCGGGCCCGGCCATCGTGCACAGAGTAAGAAGATCATCGGGGACAGCAGGGCCACGGCGATGCGCACGCCCCCGGCCAGGGCATCGACACCATCGTGGGTGGCCATGAACACGGCGAAGGGCAGCTGCAGGAGCAGGGCCAGGACGCTCAGGGCAACCAGGAGCAGCCGAGGTCGACGACGGACGCGACGATCAGCATCGGGATCGCTCGCCTCGGCGGCGGCACGCCAGGATCGGCTCATCCTCCGATCGTAGTCACTGACACCGGATTCAACGTCGTACCACGGGAGTATCCGACCGGACTTCCCGCGGAGTACCGCGGCCCGGGAGCAACTCAGAGGATCTGATCGACGAGGCCGAAGTCCCGGGCCGCCTGCGCATTGAGCACGAGATCCCGGTCGAGGTCGGCATGGATCTGGTCCACACTGCGCCCGGTGCCCTTCGCCAGCATCGCCTCAACATCTCGGCGCTGCCGGGCGATCTCGTCGGCGGCGACGATGAGATCGGGGATTGCCCCGCGAGCACCCTCGGCATGGGGTTGGCGCAGCACCGCTCGAGCGTGTTCGAGCATCGAACGCTGACCGGGTTCGCCAGCTGCCAGGAGCACCGCGGCATCAGCGGCCGCCTGCCCCACGCAGATGGTCGCCACGGGCGCACCGATGTGGTGCATCGCGTCGTAGATGGCGGTCATGGCCGTCAGCGATCCGCCCGGTGAGTTGATGTACAGCTGGATCGGGAGTTCTCGGCTGCTCGCCTCGAGGTGGAGCAGCTGGGCGATGATCGTATTCGCCACCCCGTCATCGATCGGCACTCCGAGGTAGATGATGCGGTTGCCCAGCAGGTGGGAATACACGTCGACGATCTTCTCCCCGCCACCCGAGCGGTCAACGACATTCGGAATCGTGTACTGGCTCATGGCGCACCGATCCCGCCGCGCAGATCGGCCGGGGACTCGACGATGCGGTCGATGAGCCCGTAGTCCAGTGCCTGTTCGACCGTGAACCACCGATCGCGCAGGGAGTCCTCGAAGACGCGCTCATAGGTCTTTCCCGTCGCCTCGGCGATGCGATGCAGGACCGTGTCCCGGACGGTGCGCAGGTCCCCGGACTGCAGCTCGATGTCAGCGGCCGCTCCCCCGATGCCCGATGATCCCTGGTGCAGCAGGATCCGGGCGTGGGGCAGGGCGAGTCGTTTGCCGGGGGTGCCCATCATGAGCACGAACTGCCCCGCCGAGGCGGCCCACCCGAACGCCACCGTGACCACATCGTTGGGCAGAGTCTCGATCACATCGGCGATCGCGTGCATCATCGGCACCGATCCGCCCGGTGAGTTGATCCACAGGTGGATGTCACTGTGGGAGTCTTCGGCGGAGAGGAGGATGAGTCGCGAGATGATCTCCATGCCGTTCTCATCGCGCAGCTCCCCGTTGAAGACCACCGAACGGTAGGCGTAGAGCATTCTCTGGGACTCGGGGATGCGGGTCGTCGTCGTGGACTCGTCACCGTCGGCGAACCTCGGCGATGGTGAGGTGGGTCGGTTGTGAGCATTCTGATGTGCGATTCGTGTGTTCATGCCTCCACACTGGAGCTGGCTGTGCCGAGTCGGAAGTCTTTTCCGCCTTGAGCAGGAGGGTGCCGCTGTGAGCGGACGGCGTGCCTGTGCGCCCGGTGTGATGGTGCTGCCGTGATAAAATCGGGCGAGAAACCCCGACTGTGTCAAGGGAAGGCCGAGACGGAATGATGCTGAATCTGTGGATGACAGTTCAGTTCATCGTGGTGCTTCTCAGCGCCGATGCCGATACGGTCATTCCTCAGTCGTCGATGCATCTGATCGTCCTCGTGCTGCTCGGTGCGGCACTGCTGTCGCCGGTCGCACCGTGGTTGGCAAGGGCTCTCTTCAGGTTCCTTCCTCAGTCTCCTCGCGGTCTTTGGGGACGGGGAGAGCGAACCGAGGTTCGCGAATTCCGCATGCCCGAGGAACCCGGCACTCCGGGCACCGCTCAAGCCAGAGCCCCCTCCTTCGTCGTCCGCTCCTTCGCCTGACCGACGACGTGATCTCCGTGCTCCTCAAGCACGGTCGCCGACGCCACTCCTGCCTGTTTCCCTAACGGATCCCGCCTGTGGTGTCGCCCTGCGTCGTTCGGTCGTTGAACGTCCATGACGACATCACCACTGCTGCTCAACGCTGCACGGCCGAATTGCCTGCATCGGCAGCGCCCAGGAGGGCCATCACCATGAACATCTACGAATTTCCACCCATCGAACTGCTCGTCAACGCCGCCTATTGGGTCGTCACCTGGCTGACGACTCTGCTCGAACCATTGGCTGGCACCGCAAGTGCTGCGCTGGCGATCGTGGTGCTCACGATCATCGTCCGCGCCGTGCTCATCCCCGTCGGGCTCTCACAGGTCAGAGCCGGCATCACTCGCAAACGCCTCGCACCGAAGATCACCGAGCTGCAGACCCGGTACAAGAAGACCCCCGAGCTTATGCAGCAGAAGATGATGGAGCTCTACAAGGAGGAAAAGGCCTCCCCGATGGCCGGCTGCCTGCCCGTGCTGGCCCAGATGCCGGTGCTCATGGCCGTCTATGGAATCTTCATCCAATCCACGATCGGCGGGCACGCCAATGACCTTCTCAACCATTCCCTGCTGGGCGTCCCCCTCAACGCCGGCTTCGTGGGTCTCCTGACCGGAGGGAACCTGAGCGTGGTCTCGGCCGCAGTCTTCGGCGTCATCGTGATCATCATCGCCGTCGTCGCTGCCCTCTCGCGGCATCTGCTCACCCCCGATATGCCGCAGACCCCGCCCGTCCGGGCGTCTGGCAGCCAGAACTCCACCACCGAGGGACCCGCCATGCCGGACCTCTCAGGCGTGACCAGGGTGCTGAGCTTCATGCCCTTCATGACCGCGGTCATCGCACTGTTTGTGCCTCTAGCTGCCACGCTCTACCTGATGACGACGACAGCCTGGACCCTGACAGAGCGCCTCGTGCTCAACCGTGTCCTCAAGGTTCACGAGCAGGAAGAGGCAGTTCCTGCCGCATGAATGAAGCGGGGCCGGACCGGAAGACATCGCTTCCGATCCGGCCCCGTGCCGTGCAGGTGATCACCCTGCACAGGCGGCTCTGCCTCAGACTGCCACAGGAACCTCGGGTGATTCCGCGACCACTCGCAGTGTTCCGTCGTCAACCGTGGCGCTGACCCTTCCGCCTTCGGACACTGTCTCGTTGACGAGGAGGTCCGCAATGCGGTCATCGAGCTCACGCTGGATCACGCGGCGCAGCGGACGGGCACCGAACTCGGGTTCGTACCCGGTATCGGAAAGCCACTCCACAGCATCCTCGGACACGGTCAGGCCGATGCCCTGGTGCGCCAGACGCTCGACCGAACGCTCCAGCTGAAGACGGACGATGACGCGCAGCTGCTCACGATCGAGCCGCGAGAACATCACGGTCTCGTCGATCCGGTTGAGGAACTCGGGACGCATGAACTCCTTGAGCTTGCCCATCACCTTTGCACTCAGGTCCTTCTCGGTGACCTTCGCATCGGTGGAGCTGAAGCCCAGCGGGGTGCTGCCGGACATGAACTCGGAGCCCAGGTTGCTCGTCATGATGATGACGGTGTTCCGGAAGTCCACGGTCCGGCCCTGACCGTCGGTGAGACGACCGTCGTCGAGGACCTGGAGCAGCAGGTTGAAGGCGTCCGGGTGAGCCTTCTCGACCTCGTCGAGGAGGATCACCGAGTACGGCTTGCGCCGAACCTGTTCGGTCAGCTGTCCCGCTTCGTCGTAGCCGACGTAGCCGGGAGGCGAACCCACCAGGCGTGAGACGGTGTGGCGTTCCCCGAACTCGCTCATGTCGAATCGGATCATCGCCGACTCGTCATCGAACAGGGTCGCGGCCAGAGATTTCGCCAGCTCGGTTTTGCCCACGCCGGTGGGTCCGAGGAAGAGGAAGCTGCCGATGGGACGGTTCGGATCTCCCATTCCCATCTGGGACCGGCGCACGGCCTTCGACACTGCCGTCACCGCGTTGTCCTGACCGATGACGCGACCGTGGAGGATCTCTTCGAGCTTGGCCAGCTTGGCCTTCTGACCCTGGGTCATGCTTGCCGCCGGAATCCCGGTAGCCCGGGAGACGACCTGTGCAATCTGGTCGGCGTCGACGACGCTGGGCTTGGTGTCGGCCTTAGCCTGCACCGCACTATCGTCCGGGTTCTCTTCGGCATGCAGCTTCTCCCCGAGGCTCATGACCTCGTCGCGGAGTTCCCCGGCACGCTCATAGTTCTCTTCGCTGATCGCGGTGTTCTTCTCGGCCTCGAGCCGTTCGATCTCTGCGCGCAGAGCCTTGGCATCGACCTTGGGCCCGCGCTGCAGCGACAGCCGGGCACCCGCCTGATCGATGAGGTCGATCGCCTTGTCCGGCAGGAACCTGTCGTTGATGTAACGATCGGAGAGCTCCACCGAGGCGCGGATCGCCTCAGGCGTGTAGGTCACGTTGTGGTGCTCGGCGTAGCGGCCCTTGAGTCCGTCGAGGATTGTCACAGCATCCTCGATGTTGGGCTCGCCGATGCGCACCGGCTGGAACCGACGTTCGAGGGCGGAGTCCTTCTCAATCGTCCGGTATTCCTTCAGCGTGGTCGCACCCAGCAGGTGCAGATCTCCGCGAGCCAGCCGGGGTTTGAGGATGTTGCCGGCATCCATCGAGTTGGATTCGCCGTTGCCGCCTGCCCCGACGAGGGTGTGGAGCTCATCGACGAAGATGATCATCTCACCGTCGTCAGCGATTTCGTCGAGGGCACCGGTCAGGCGCTCCTCGAAGTCACCGCGGTAGCGTGTGCCCGCAAGCATTCCCGGCAGATCAAGTGAGATGACTCGTTTGCCCGACAGCTGCGCTGGGATTTCACCACTGTGGATGGCCTGAGCCAGTCCCTCTGCGATCGCGGTCTTGCCGACGCCGGCCTCGCCGAGCAGCACCGGATTGTTCTTGGTGCGGCGGGCCAGGATCTCAATGGTCTCCTGGATCTCCTCGGCACGTCCGATCACCGGGTCGAGTTCACCGTCTGCTGCCAGAGCCGTGAGATCCGTGCCGAATCGCTCGAGCATGGTCTCTTCCGGCTGGCCTGTGCCGGGTCCGCCCTGGGGGTCACCGGCCTCGGCGGCTTCTGCTCCGGCCTGCAGTCGCTCCTGCGTCACGCCCGCCTGGGCGAGGATGCGACCGGCAGGCATCTCGTGATTGAGTACGAAGGCGAAGAACAGGTGTTCCGGATCAACGTAGGTCGAGCCGAACGCCCGCGCCACCTGGTAGGCGTCGAGAAGCGCACGCTGACCGGAACCGGTCAGAGTCAGTGGGCCCTCGGGCTTCGTGCTCGAGGATGCGGGCAGACGCTCTTCCACGGCATGGGCGACCTGTTCGGGGTCAGCGCCCGCTTGGCGAATCGCTGAAACACCGGGTTCTGTCTCTGCCATGGTGCGCAGAATGTGCAGAGCGTCGACCTCCCCCTGACCGTGCTCTCGGGCATAGTCAGCGGCGTTGTCGATGACCTCGTGACTGCGTTTGCTCAGCAGCTTGTTGATGTCGACACTGCGCCCCTGGCGCGCGCCCTGCTGTCCCTGCAGAAAACGCGCAAGGAACTCGTCGAATGAATCTCCGCCAGAACCGGCGGATCCGAAGAACGTAGCCAATCTGACCTCCTGTCGAAAGTTGAGCCTATACGACTCAATCAACGACGAAGGCGGTGGTCTTATTCCCGCAGCAGCTCTGCGACTTGTGTCTCAGCCCTTCGAAGGCCACCTTATCGCCTGCTGCAACCAACACGGTCATAGGCAAATCGGAGGATGCGCTTGAGTTGTTCAAACTTCTCGTCGGCAACGAACTGATCTTCCAGCCCGTCCAAGATAACGGTCCCGTTCCAGTCGCCAGCCGAGCCTTCGACCTGCTTAAGCTGATTAACAAAACCTTCAGGCAAATCAGCCGCGCCGAGATCACCAGAGGACGTGTCAAACAAGGTCACTTCGATACGCAATGTCTCAATTTTTGGACGAATACGCATAATCGCGTAGACGACAGTATTTCTGCGATTCGTCGACCGGGAGAATCTATAATAGTGAGGCATCTCCTGTGAGTTATCTTCGTCGCCAAAGTCGGATAGATTCTTCGCTCGTTCAAATGCGTCCCGAAGATAATCTGGAGCTAAATCGTAGGTGATTCGAAGCCGGCCACCACTCGGTTCTTGAGCTGTCAATTCGTCTGCCCCGGGGTCTCGAGTCGTCTCCTGCGCCACCAACATCACAGAAAGCACATCGTCTGCCTGCACATCTTCACCTTCATCTAAGAAAAGGGTACTGAAAAACTCATCGAGAGCTTCCGCACCGTCCTCGAGAAGTCCAAAATCAGACTTGAACTCAAGACTTGATTCCTCTTCACCGACGCCTGCGATCTCACCCTGCGGTACAGCCTGTTGGTTGCGTCTCCAAGAAGCTAAGAAGTCATCAAATTTTAGCTTCCGCCAGGAGTCCGAATTTTTATCGGCTCGCTTCCTAACCTCAAGATCTTTCTGTAATGCCAAAAAGACAGTCGGCCACGAGATCCTTAAAGCCAACAATTTGAGTGCAGTATTTCGCATCGGCTCCTCGATGTTGGCAATCGCGGAAGTTATCAGATACAAGTTGATTAAACGCTTCAGTTGGCGCGGGTTGGATCTCAGACCCAAACGCAGAATCGCCTTTAAGTCATCCTCTGAGACCCCGCTCAGGAAACTGCTTACTTCATCCCAGTTATTAATAACATGCGAAAATTCGAGATTGTCAATCTGCGGAGTCGGAATATGAAATGGCACCTGAACTATTTTCTCAATAAATTGGTCTGCATCTACATCCTTATATTTAGCTCTAATTGCATTTGTCAAATATCGATAGTCAAGGGCTAGAACGAAAACTATCCCTTCGATGTCAGTGAGCACATTAATGGCCTCAACAACGTCTACTACTGCTTCTGGTGTGCACCTATCGAGGTCGTCGATGAATACGATGATTCGTTGATCCGACGGAAGCTGTGAAGCAATGTCACTGAGCTGCTCAAACGGTTGCAGCGCCGCCTCAGCATCAGTCGATGCGCTCGCGTCCTGCGGCTGCATACTAAAGTTCAACCCCCACGCCGAGATCTGAACAGACTTGATGACTTGACGGATCACAGACAGGGTTTTTTTCAGACCCTCTCGAACCTGTGCAGATACCCCGTCAGTTTGTGTCCGTCGCTCAACCGCGCTCTCGATCCTTAGTAGCATCGACAGAGTCACTGCGCCCTTATCTGCGTAACGCCAAGCATCAAAGTCCACCAAGATTGGGCTATACCCCAGCGCCGGCTGGTTGCGTTCAGGAGGGACGCCTAGCTTGCCTTTCAGCGCTTTAAGAAGTGATGACTTGCCACTACCCCAATCTCCATACAATGCAACGGTGAACCGTGCAGGATAACCACCAAGTATCGCCCGAGCAATAACATCAACGTACGTTTCAAAACCTAGTCGTGGATCATGAGTGGGAAGATCGACAACTATAGGCAGTCGTTCACTGGAAGTAATCATATTTTTAGCCTCTCCATCTGCTCTCCATCGAGCCAGCTTCGTATCAGACTAGCCCTTAGAAGGCCACCCATTGGGTTCACAGCCCTGCAGGCCCTTGGTCTGCTGCTGCATGAGCGGTGCGGTTTTGCCTGTGCCTGGGCAGGGTTCGTGGCTGTGGCCCAACGCGTGGCCGACTTCATGGTTGATGAGGTATTGACGGTATTGGGTGATGTCATCGAACTCATCTGTCGCCGAGACCCAGCGTTTGGCGTTGAGGATGACATTGTTGCCGTTGCGGCAGGAGAGCTTGCCCAAGGTGCGCAGCGGAAGGCACATCGAATCCACGGTGTCGGGGCTGGCGATGGAGATCATCGCATCCTCACCCTCGTCGACCATTTCGATCGACACATCATCGAGGTCCTGCCAGCCGCGCTCGTCCTGCAGCGTCTTGATGATGAACGCCGCGGCCCCGTCGACGTCGATCGGCAGATTGTCCTCAACCCGCAGCGCGACCTTGAAGGTCTTGCCCTCGTCACGGTTGGGACCGGTCTCCTTCTTCGGACGGTCCCAATCGCTGCTTCCCTTCATATCGATGTCACCTTCGCTGACACCGGCCGAACCAGCCGACTTCGCAGCGGCCGCCGCAGACTCCGATGCACTGGTCGTGCTCGGCTGACTCGTTGCACTCGGCGTCGAGGTCTCGCCGACTGCGACGGTCTCGCTCTGGGAAGGACCAGGTCGCGTCTCCTGCCCCGAGTCGGGTGCGCAGGCGCTGAGCCCGAAGAGCAGAGACGCCGCAACCACCGCCGAGGCGGCTCGCCGCTGACCAGTCGTGATCAGGTGACGTGTTGTGAGCAGTGGGCGCGGTGAAAGGCGGGGAAGTCTCGACACTCTCATGAGTCTAGCGTTTCCTCTCCGCCCACCGACGAAGATCGTCGCCTAGTCTGCCCTCAGAATTCGAGGACACCGCCGGGACCGCGCAGGCGTGCATGCAATCGGTGCTCGTTGCCTTCAACTACCTGGGTATCGCTGGCACCAAGCACCTCAAGAACACGGCGGGTCGCCTCGGCGTCCGAGGATTCTATGGAGAACTCTTCCAGCTCCACCGTCGGCAGAGCTGCCTCGGCGGGGTGGGTCGACTCGCCCCAGTCGATGAGGAAGGGCTGTGTGCCCTTGGCCGGCAAAGGGGCCCGGGAGGTCAGACGCCATTCCAGCAGCTCCCCCTCGGCAGTCTCCCGAGACATGTCGCGGACCTCACCGAAGTCGATTCCCTCAGTATTGGCTCCGGCGACCTTCGCGAGGAATGCGTGCGGATGGATAGCCCAGGTCTGCAGGGTCAGGCCATCGGCCAGATGTGCGTCCAGCGGCAGCGTGCCGTCTGCCGGTGGCGTCTGCTGTGGATCCGGGCCCAGGATCTCAAGGTAGGTGTGGGTGCCGGCAGATCCGCCTGCAGAGTTGAGACCGACAAGATAGTTGGCGGTTCCTCGGCCAGGGTGTCGCCCACCGGCGACGGCGCGGACTCCGGTGATGCGCTCGAATTCAGCGACCCCGGCTTCGAGCTCGGGCACCGTGATGATGAGGTGGTCAAGATTGGCGGGAATCGTACTCAGATCGTCCATGATCCACCGGGACCTTTCAGTGTGGCGTGCAGGGCTTCTGTGACCCCTGCCTCAACCTCGATGGTAGCCCCCAAGGATCTCAGAACTCTGGATGTTGTGTCTACATCCGTACTCGTCGCCCAGAACCGCTCGAGGCCGACCACAGGCATCGGTTGCCGCGCGGGGTGCGGAGAATCCTTCCAATCAATGAGGAACGGCTGAATTCCACCCAGCGCCAATGGTGCCCGCCTCGTCAATCGCCACTCAAGAAGCGTGCCCTCCGGTGTGCGGCGGGACATGTAATGCACCTCGCCGAGGTCGACGTTCGGTTCTTTCGAATGCGCGGCCGGCTGCAGGGAACGTGCACACGAAGTCACGACTGCGTCGAAATCGGCCGGATGGATGGCCCACCGCTGCACCGTGGGCTCGGTGATCCCCGCTAAGCGCGAGGCGGCAAGGGCTGGGTCCTGCTCGGGGTCGGGTCCGAGGATTTCGATGTAGCTGTCGCGATGAGCGTCGACGCTCACGTCTTCGACCGCGACGCCGCCCGCTTCGACCTTGAGGCCGAGCAGGGCGTTGGCCGTACCCAGGCCCGGATGGGTCCCGCCAGGAATAGCCTTCACCCCAACGAGATCGTGATATTGCTCAACACTTTGTGCAAGATTCGGAACGGCAATGACAAGATGGTCGAAATCTGGAGGCAGCGACATGACTCAATATTAAGCGATCGGATTGACTGCCAGTATGCCGATGCGCTTAACTCAAAGCATGCAGACACACTCAGGGCCCCAAATGCTGTGGCGCCGACTTCACATCGACCTCCAGAAGGTCACCAGCTCCAATTGTTGAGCTATATCAACGACTAGTTGAGCGACCTGAATAACTGTCCACAGCCCGATCTCGGTTTCATCTGCACAAAGGACCACATTCCATGACGGACCTCCGTCCCTCCACCTCGGCGAGCCCCAGGCGAACCTACGGCCGCCGCAATTTCCTCAGCCTCGGGCTGGGCTTGGGCACCATCATCACGCTCAGCGCGTGCACCCCCACCGACGACGCTCCTCTGCCCAAAGACGGCAACCCGGTGCAGGGCGGTGTCCTCACATACTTCGAGCCGCAGACGTGGACGCTGCTCTACCCGCCCTCGGTCGGGTTCTATCCCAATGGCGGCATCATGAACAACATCTCCGCACGGCTGCTGTGGCAGGATCCGGAGACCCTCGAACTCCACCCCTGGCTGGCCACGGAACTGCCGGAGATCAACGAGGATGCCACCGCGTTCACCTTCACGATTCGTCCGGGCGTGACCTACTCCGACGGCTCAGCGCTGACGGCGAAGAACGTGGCGAAGAACTTCGACCTCTTCGGCAAGGGCGATGAGGCGCGCACGCTTCCGGTCTCCGAACAGATCTCGAACTACGATCGCAGCGAAGTCCTCGGTGAGAACACGGTTCGCTTCCACTTCAGCGCCCCCTCCCCCGGCTTCGCGCAGGCGACATCGACGATGAATGCAGGCCTGCTCGCAGATTCGACTCTGAGACTCGACGCCGAGGGCTTCGGTCCCGGCGGTGCCACCGGAATCCACACCTGCGGGCCCTTCCACATCACCGAGGAGACCATCGGCACGAAGCTGTCTGTGCGGGTCCGCGAGGACTACGACTGGGCGCCACCGCACCTGAAACATCAGGGCCGGGCCCACCTCGACGGCATCGACTACCTGACCAACAACGAGTACTCGGTGCGCATCGGCGCCGTGCTCTCCGGGCAGGCCGACGGCGTCCGCGACGTCCAAGCTCCCGACGAAGCACGAGTGACCGAGCAGGGTCTGCGCCTCTATGCCAAGGCCACGAACGGCATCAACAACAGCGTCAACTTCCGGTTCCGGCACAAACTGCTTGCCGACCTCAGGGTCAGGCAGGCGATCATCGCCGCCGTTGACCGGCAGGAGATCGTCGACAAGCTCTTCACCCCCAACTACCCCTTGGCCACCGGACTCCTGGCCAAGGGTGCGATGGGCTACAAGGATCAGTCGGGATCGTGGGTCCACGATCCGAAAGCGGCGAACCGACTCCTCGACGAGGCGGGCTGGGGCGAGCGCAATGCCGCCGGCTTCCGCATCAAGGACGGCCAGGTTCTGGAACTGTCGGTCAACATCGCGTTGCCGCAGCCACGGTCGAATGAGGTGCAGACGCTCATCCAGCAGCAGCTGCGCCACGTCGGCGTGCGCCTGTCCATCAACCCCGGTGACCAGTCGAAACAGACCCTGGATGCTCTCGACCTCGACCGCGTACAGATCTACCATTCGATGGTTGCCCGCGCGGACTTCGACAATCTGCGCTCGAACTACTCCTCGGTCAACCGTGACGTCTTCCTCAATGGCAAGGACCGCGACGACGCCGCTGATGAGAGCATTGATCCCGAGGTCGACCGACTGCTGGACGAACTTGCCTCGGAGCCTGTGACGAAGAATCGGCAGAAGGCTGCGGAGAAGGTCCAGGACTACCTCGTCGAGAACGCCTATGTGCTGCCGTTCTTCGAAGAGCCGCAGGTCTTCTCCTTCCGTCGCCGGGTCAACGGTTTCGCGACCGAACCGGTGGGCCGTCCCGACTTCTACAGCACATGGTTGGCAGGTCAGAAATGATCCTCGATATCCGCTACCTCTTCCTGCGCCTGGGCCAGGCCCTGCTGGTCCTGCTCTTGGCGTTCACGGCCGCATTCATCCTGCTCAGCCTCATCCCCGGCGACGGTGTCACCGCCCGGTTCGCGGACCCCGCACTGGGCCTCTCGGCCGATCAGATCGCAGCGATCCGCACCGAGACCGGGGCCGATGAATCCTGGATCAGCCGCTACTTCCTCAGCCTCGGCGGGTTCCTCACCGGCAACTTCGGCTTCTCCGTCCAGACAGGTGCGGCCGTGTCGACGATCATCGCCGCCGCCCTGCCCTCGACCGCTGTGCTCGCCCTGTCCGGATTCGTCTCCGCCCTAGTGCTGGCAGTGGTCATCGCGGTGCTGGCGACCTACGGCCCCTTTGCCTGGCTGCGGAAGGTCCTCGACTCGGTGCCCAGCCTGTTCATCTCGATTCCCGTGTTCTGGTTGGGGATCCTGCTCATCCAGATCTTCTCCTTCCAGTTCGGTCTGGTCTCCGTCGTCTCCCCCGGCCCCGCCGAGGCACTCGTCCTTCCGACCCTGACCGTGGCAGTCCCGCTCTCGGCTCCCATCGCGCAGGTCCTCATCCGCTCCATCACCGACGTCAAGGCCTCCGGGTTCGTCAAGGTCACCGCGGCGAAGGGTGCCAGTGAGCTGTGGATCCTTGTCCATGCCGTCGCCCGCAATGCGGTCCTGCCCGGGCTGACGATCATCGGTCTGGTCTTCGGTGAACTCGTCGCCGGTGCCGTGGTCACCGAGACGGTGTTCGGCCGCAACGGCATCGGACAGATCACAGCCCAGGCCGTGACCCACCGCGACAATCCGATCCTCTTGGCCGTCGTCGCCATCGCGACCCTGGCCTACGTGAGCATCAACCTCATCGTCGATCTGCTCTACCCCGTCATCGACGTGCGTCTGCGCACTCAGCCAGGCGTCACCTCGGCGGGCAAGAAGCCTGCCGACGAACCCACCCGCCGAGCGCTGACGACGACCGCTGCCAGCGTCGGAGTCGACCTGAGCTGGGACGAGGCACCCGGAACACCCGGGACGTCCACGACGAAAGGCGGGGACTCATGAGCCTCATCGACACCTTCTCTCGCGCTCCGGGCACCTGGACTTCGCGCCCGGAAGCGCAGCGACGCGGCCGCACTCGCAGAAGCATCGGTCCCACCACGGTCATCTCCGCTCTCGTCCTGCTCATCGCCGTCCTGTGGGCACTCTTCCCGGGACTGTTCACCCACCATGATCCCAATGACGGAGGAACCACTCCTGCACTGTTGGCCCCGAGCCTCGACCATTGGTTCGGCACCGACCAGACCGGGCGTGATGCGTTCACCCGCGTTGTCTACGGCGCGTCCCAGTCGCTGCTGGCCGCCCTGGTGGCCGTGGGTGTGGGTCTCGTGGTGGGAACGGCGATCGGACTCATCGCCGGCACTCGCCGCGGCTGGCTCGACGATGTGCTCATGCGCTTCATTGACGTGCTGCTCTCGATCCCCGCGATCCTGCTCAGCCTCTCGATCGTCATCGTCTTGGGCTTCGGCACCATCAACGCGGCCATCGCCGTCGGCGTCACCGCCATCGCCCAGTTCGCACGTCTCTCAAGGTCAGAGGCGGTGCGGATCAACACCAGTGACTTCGTGGCTGCGGCTTACGGTTCGGGCGGCACCTTCTTATCCGTCCTGTTCCGCCACATCCTGCCCAACTCGATTTCGCCCGTGCTGTCCCTGGCAGTGCTGCAGATCGGGTCCGCGATCCTCCAGATCTCGACGTTGGGCTTCCTGGGCTACGGCACTCCCCCGCCTACACCGGAATGGGGCCTCATCATCGCTGAGGGCCGCAACTTCGTGGCCACCGCCTGGTGGCTGACGGTGCTGCCCGGTTTCGTCGTCATGGCCATCGTCCTGGCCACCCACCAGATCGGCAACACCCTGCGAAAGGCGACATCATGACCGAGTCCGTCCCCCTGCTGTCCGTCGAGAATCTGCGTGTCGCCTACTCACTCCGAGATGAACCTGCAGCACCAGCCGTCGATGGCGCCTCCTTCGCCGTGCGGCCCGGGTCGATGACCGCGGTCGTCGGCGAATCCGGGTCCGGCAAGTCCACGACCGCGAATGCGGCCATCGGCCTGCTCCCGGAATCCGCGCTGATCACGGGTGGGCACATCCGCCTCGGCGAGGTCCATCTGGGTTCACTGGGGGCCAGCGCCTGGCGTGGGATCCGCGGCAGCCAGATCGGCTATGTGCCCCAGGACCCCGGCAGCTCGCTCAATCCTCTGCAGACCATCGGGAAATCCGTCGCCGAGGCGCTGCGGATCCACAAGCGCGCCGACCGGAAGTCCGCCCGTGCCCAGGTCATCGACCTGCTGGCCAAGGTCGGCATCGATCGGCCCGAGATGCGCGCCGACCAGTTCCCACACGAACTCTCCGGCGGCATGCGTCAACGAGTGCTCATCGCCTCCGCCATCGCTCTGCGCCCGCGTCTGCTCATCGCCGACGAGCCGACCTCGGCGCTCGACGTGACCGTGCAGAAGCAGGTCCTCGACCTTCTCGATGAGCTGCGGGAAGAGACCGGGATGGGTGTCCTCTTCATCACCCACGACCTGGCTGTCGCCGGTGAACGTGCCGATGAGGTCGTCGTCATGCAGACCGGACGCGTGGTCGAGACCGGCCCGGCGGCTCGAATCTTCTCACGGCCCGCCACCGACTACACCTCACGACTCCTCGCCGACGCTCCGGCATTGAAGACGAAGTCACGCCACCGGTCTGCAGCCCCCGATGCACGCGCCGAATGGGAGGCCTCCTTCGTCTCTGTCGAGGGCCTGACCCAGGTCTATGCCCGAAACGATGACCAGGTTATCGGCGTCGACGATGTGTCACTGAGCGTCGAACGCGGAACCACCCACGGGATCGTGGGCGAATCCGGGTCAGGGAAGACGACGACAGGCAAGGCACTGGCCGGCTTCCTCACCCCTCAGGCCGGACGGATACGCATCGGCGAATTCGACACCACCGACACGTCACGGGGCCACGGTGCCCGGGCTCGCCTCCGGGACTTCCGACGCACGGTCCAGCTGGTGCACCAGAACCCGTATTCGGCGCTGGACCCCAAGCATTCGATCAGGCAGATCCTCACCGAGCCACTGCGTAACTTCCGCATCGGGACCCGCAGTTCACACCCTTCTCTTGTCGCCGAGGCTCTGGACAGGGTGGCATTGCCGATCGACTTCCTTGACCGGCGGCCCCAGGAACTCTCCGGCGGTCAGCTGCAGCGTGTGGCGATCGCCCGTGCCCTCATCGCGGGGCCGAAGCTCGTCGTCTTCGATGAAGCGGTTTCGGCCCTCGACGTCACCGTGCAGGCCCAGATCCTGACCCTCCTCGACGACCTTCAAGCGGAGCTGGGTCTGACTTATGTCTTCATCTCCCATGATCTCGCGGTCGTGCGACAGATCGCTGATACGGTGTCGGTGATGTCGCGGGGGCGCCTGATGGAGAACGGACCGACGGAGGACCTCTTCGCGCGCCCGCAGACCCACTACACACGTTCCCTCCTCGCTGCGATCCCCCGCCCCGTGATGCTCCACGGCGACGGGGAGAACATCGCGAAGAATCCGACAGTGCTCGCAGCAGCAGAAAG
This sequence comes from Brevibacterium sp. FME17, assembly GCF_014897515.1. Lineage (NCBI taxonomy): Bacteria > Bacillati > Actinomycetota > Actinomycetes > Micrococcales > Brevibacteriaceae > Brevibacterium > Brevibacterium sp. FME17. Next base: position 104,755 of record NZ_JABUYD010000012.1, on the reverse strand, counting down.
ATGAGACCCAGACGATGACGAACAGCTCCACAGCACCCCGGCTCGGATTCTTCACACGCCTGCTCGAAGATGCACCGGCTGACCAGCGCTATCGGTTCGCGCTCGAACAGATCCAGGCGGCCGAAACCCACGGCTTCGACTCCGCCTGGGTCGCCCAGCACCACTTCTCTGCGGCCGAAGGCGGACTGCCTTCCCCACTCGTGTTCCTCGCCCATGCCGCGGCCCAGACCTCTCGGATCAGGCTCGGCACGGCGATCATCACCCTGCCCATGGAGAACGGTGTGCGCGTGGCCGAAGACGCCGCAGTCACAGATGTGCTCTCCGGGGGACGCCTGGAGATCGGACTCGGGTCCGGTGGAAACCCGAAGTCCTTCCCGGCCTTCGGCACCAGCTTCGACGAACGCCGCGAAGTCTTCGCCGACAACCTTTCCGCGTTGAAGACCCTCCTCGCCGGTCAATCCTTGGACACCGGGCACACCCTCTACCCCCAGGAGGCTGGTTTGTCTGAGGGTCACGGACTCTCCGAACGCCTCTGGCAGGCCACCTTCTCCGCTGGCGGGTCCGGAGCGGCCGGTGCCGCCGGGGATGGCCTCATGCTCTCGCGCACCCAGCCCCGCCCCCAGGACAAGCCTGAGGCGAGCCTCGACGAGGTGCAGCTGCCGGTCATCGACACCTACCTCTCGAAACTGCCAGCCGGAGTCGAACCCCGCATCCTCGCCTCCCGCACCGCCGTCGTTGCCGACTCCGAGGACCTGCCTGAGCTGCGTGCCCTGACCGAGCCGGCGCTGCGGGCCGAGGCCGACCGCCTCGTCGGCTACGACACCTCGGGGCTTAGCCTCGACGAACTGCTCATCGCCACCGACACTTACCTCGGCACACCCGAACAGGTCATCGAACGCCTGTCCACGGACCGTGTGCTCTCACGAGCCACCGACGTCAGCTTCCAGGTACACTCGGTGCCGGCAACGAACGAAACGACACTGCGGTCCATCGAACTTCTCGCCACTAAGGTGGCGCCGGCCCTGGGACTGATACTGACGACAGAACAGGCGGCCTGACATGACCGACATCATCAACACCCTCGCGGGAATCGCCGCGCATGACCCACTCGATGTCCTTCGCGATCATCGTGCACAGGCCAAGGAGAATGCGCAGCGCAGCTTCGAGGCTCTCTTGGAACCCGCCGAAACCGGCGGAATCTCCTACCGCGATCGCTACACCGTCGCCGCCTTCACCGCTGGCCTGCTGGGCGCACCCGCCGCCGAGGAGTTCTACCGCGACCTCCTCCGTGACGAGGACGAAGTCGCTTCCTGGGCGATCGCCGAACTCCTCGACGAGGCTCTGGCCGAACTCGACTCCCGGTCATCGGTGCGCGGTCCCTATGGGACCTTCGAATCCGCTGACCTGGCGGCAGAGAACGTTGTCGGACCGTGGTTTACAGTGGAGAAGAATTCCATCGAAGTCCTCGGTCCGCTGTTGGCCGCCGGACTAGAATTCGCGCACCTTCTGGCCCTCCATCCGCGCGACGCTCGGCCCGAACACATGGCACTGCTGCTCGACGCCGGCTGGGACGAGGACTCGATCGTCACGCTCGCACAGCTCGTATCCTTCCTCAACTTCCAGATCCGCATCAGCACAGGCCTGACTGCACTCGCCCACGCCCCGGCCGCAGCCCAGGCCCCAGTCGCCGACGAGGCGCCGGAAGCGGTCAACGATGTCGGCGAGACCACCTCGGCGAGGGAACCGGCCGCTTCTTCCAAAGGAAGTGAGGCCCTGGCTCGGGTGGGCGAACGTGTCAGCGCCCACCCTGAACTCAGTCGCCCGAAACTCTTCCAGCAGTCCGGGTTGGGATGGGTGCCCTGGATCGCCCCCGTCGCCGAGGCGGACCTCTCCGATGCCCAGCGCGAGGCCCTCATCGAGGCGGGGCGGGCGAAGAACCCCTACTTCCGCCTCCTGGCCAGGGACCCGGCGGCTCTGCAGGCACGGACGCTGACCGACCTCGACATCTTCTTCAACACCACCGACGGGCTCGGTCGGGCCGAACGCGAACTCGCGGCGACCGTGGCCTCACGACTCAACGGCTGCCTGTTCTGCGCCTCGATCCACTCGGACCGGGCCACCGAGGAATCCGGGCGCCGGGACCTCATGCAGACTCTGCTCGACATGGGCATCGAAACGCCGTCCAACCTCGGCGATCCTGTCTGGGATGCAGTCGTCGACGCTTCTGTGGCGCTCACGCTCACACCTCAGACATTTGGCCCGTCGCATGTGAACGCACTACGCGAAGCCAGCCTCGAGGATGGGGACATCATCGATGTCCTAGGCTGTGCGGCGTTCTTCAACTGGGCCAATCGCCTCATGCTCTCCCTCGGCGAACCAGAGGTGCTGGCACCCGGGAAGTGACGTGACTCAGCTGCGGCGGGCCGCCCGGAGGACGACGTCGTCGATGATGTCGGGTCGACCTCCTGGACCGATGACGGACCGATGCGATTCCTCGGCTGTGATCACGGTCCAAACCGTTGGATCCAGACGCTCTGTCATAGCGGCTGCCGTGGATGAGGCCTCGACTGGCGGGTGAGTATGGCCGTGTTCGCGGCGGTGAGCGCCCTCGCTGATGGTGCTGTGTGCTGGGGTGCTGTGCTCGTGATGGAGGTGGCCGACGATGAGCAGCGTTCCCCCCGGCGCCACCCAGTCTGCGATGCGGTCATAGAAGTCCAGCTGAGGCATTGCCGGGTGTGCATAGTGGGTGGTGACCAGGTCATATTGCATGTCTGGCTCCCATGTTGAGAGATCAGCCTGAACCCAGCGCAACTGGTCGTTCACTCCAGCGGCCGCCGCGCGGTCCTTCGCGTACCCAAGCGCCGCGTCCGCGACATCGGCCCCGGTGACGGCCCAGCCCTGTTTCGCCAACCAGATCGCTTCTGCTCCGGCACCGCAGCCGGCGTCGATCGCGGTACTTGGTTCGAGTCCGCCGACCTCGTTGATCAGGTGGGGGTTCGGATCGCCTGCGCTCATCGCGGGTGCTCGTTCACCGCTCCAGGTCTTGTCCCAGTAGTTCTTGTCGAAAGAGTGTGTCATCAGTTCGCCTTCTCTGCTTGTTTGGTCTCCAGCTCTGCCACTGCGTGGTCCAGGTCTGTGAAGGTGAGGTTGGTGTTGATGTGCTGAGCGGCGAGCGCACCCGCCGCTGCCGCACCGCTGACCTGGGCTCCGATATCGGTAGCGTTGCCAGCCACCCAGACGCCGTCGACCGCGGTCTGCCCGAAGGCCTCTGTCTCGATGAACGCACCGGCAGGATGGGCCGTGGGCTCGAGACCGATGCCTGCGAACAGTTCGGTGCGGGCAACCATCGGCGTGGCCACAACTGCAGCGTCGACGGCAACGACCTGCCCGTCGTCCAGTCGCACACCCGTGAGCTTGTCGCCGGTGATCTCCAGGCTGTCGATGCCGCCGTCGATCACGGGGACGTCGAGAGCTTGAAGTCTGATCTGATCTTCCTCGGTGAGCTGCTGGTCTCCGGAGAAGAGCATCACGTGAGGGCTCCACTGCTTGAACAGAAACGCTTTGTGGACAGCCATCGGACTGGTGGCAAGGATGCCGATGCGACTGTCCCGTACCTCCCAACCGTGGCAGTAGGGGCAGTGGATGACTCCGTGCCCCCACTGTTCGCGGACGCCGGGAATCTCAGGCAGCTCGTCGACGAGGCCAGTCGCCATGAGCAAGCGTCTGCCGACGATCTCGTCTCCGCTGCCCACGGTGAGCGTGAACCTGTCGACTTCGCCGCTGACCTTCGTGACCTGGTCGTCGACGATCTCGCCGCCGTAGCTCAGAACTTCGTCTCGACCTCGAGCCAGCAGCTCCGTGGGACTGATGCCTTCATGCGCGAGCAGCCCGTGTACGCCGTCAGCCGGGGCATTGCGAGGTTGGCCGGCATCGATGACTGTCACTGTCCGGCGGGCACGTGCCAGCGTCAGCGCCGCGCTCAGTCCTGCTGCGCCAGCTCCGACGATCACGATGTCTCTGATCGCACTCTTCTTCTCTGTCATGTCTTCGTCCTCCCACGATTGTGGAGCCACCGCAACGGCGCTCCGATACTTCGATGGTGACGACACCAGGAGCCAATTGCAAATGAGTTTGCCGAATGGCAAACTCATGGGTATGGATGAACACATGGACCGCACCCTTGACGCTGTCGGGCCGCGGCTGAAGCAGCTGCGGCAACGCCGCGACATCACCCTCACCGACCTCTCCGAGGAGACCGGAATCTCGATCAGCACGCTGTCCCGGCTTGAGGCCGGGCACCGCCGCCCCAACCTCGAACAGCTGCTGCCGCTGGCGCGAGCATTCGGAGCCACTCTCGACGAGCTCGTCGACGCGCCGCCGACAGGGGATCCGCGCATCAATCTGCGCCCCCTGCCCACCCGCGACGGCCGAGTGATCCTGCCGCTGACACGTCGCGCCGGAGGAATCCAGGCCTACAAATTCGTGCTGCCGACGGGACTGGATGAAGCGAAACCCGAGCTGCGCAGCCATGAGGGCTACGATTGGGTCTTCGTTCTCAACGGCAACCTCCGCCTTGTCATCGGCGAACACGACCTGATCCTCGAGCCCGGCGAAGCCGCCGAGTTCGACACTCGCACCCCGCACTGGTTCGGCGCCACCAGCGCAGGGCCGGTCGAGTTTCTCAGCCTCGTCGGCAAGCAGGGCGAACGAGCCCACATCCGTGCGGCACCGAAACGCCACCTCGGCGCCGAGTAGAATAGCCGCCAAGCCCACACCGAAATACGGGCGTCGCACAGAGCACCAGGTGTGAAAACCCGCAACTCGGCGCGACGCCCGTATGTCGGCGAATCTGAACGTATAGTGTCAGCCGATGTCCATGAGCGTGGACCGGATGATGAAGCGGTTGCCCGTCGGTGATTCGACGCTGAAGCCGCCTCCCCGTCCAGGAACCACATCGACGGTGAGGTGGGTGTGCTTCCAATACTCGAACTGCTCGACCGACATCCAGAAGTCGAGGCCCGCCTTCTCACTGTCATCGATGGGCAGTTCGAAGTGGCCGAGCAGAACGTCGGCGTCTGAGGTCAGGAAATCGCCTTCGGGGAAGCACATCGGCGAGGATCCGTCGCAGCAACCACCCGATTGGTGGAACATCAGTTGGCCATGTTTGGCGACCAGTTCGCTAAGGAGGTCGACGGTAGCCTGTGTCATGGCCACCCGCGACTTCTCCTCCCCAGCGATAGTGGGCGCTGATTCCAGTGCTGCTGTCTGTGTATATTCACTCATCAGAAAAATCCTTGCGCGTTCTCCGAGTAGCTGACCAGCAGGTTCTTCGTCTGCTGGTAGTGGTCGAGCATCATCAGGTGGTTCTCTCGGCCGATTCCCGATGACTTGTATCCGCCGAACGCGGCATGGGCCGGGTAAGCGTGATAGTTGTTCACCCATACACGACCGGCTTGGATGTCTCGGCCGGCGCGGTAGGCGATGTTTCCGGTCCGAGCCCAGACGCCGGCACCCAGTCCGTAGAGCGTGTCGTTTGCCGTGGTGATGGCGTCGTCATAGTCCTTGAACGAGGTCAGGGCGACAACGGGACCGAAGATCTCCTCCTGGAAGATTCGCATATTGTTCGTGCCCTTGAAGATCGTCGGCTGGACGTAGAACCCTCCGGCGAGGTCGCCTTCGAGTTCGGCCTTGTCACCGCCGATGAGCACCTCGGCGCCTTCATCCTTACCGATCTGCAGGTAGGACATGATCTTCTCGTACTGATCGTTCGAGGCCTGTGCACCGACCTGGGTGTCTGTGTCGAGGGGGTTGCCCTGTTTGACGGCTCGGACCCGTTCGACGCCTGCGGCCACGAAGTCGTCGAAGATCGACTCCTGGACGAGAGCTCGTGATGGGCAGGTGCAGACTTCGCCCTGGTTGAGCGCGAACATCGCGAAGCCTTCGAGCGCCTTGTCGCGATAGCTGTCGTCAGCGGCGAGGACGTCTTCGAAGAAGATGTTCGGGGACTTTCCGCCGAGCTCCAGGGTCACCGGAATGATGTTCTGCGAGGCATACTGCATGATGAGACGACCGGTCGTGGTCTCACCGGTGAAGGCGATCTTCTTGATCCGCTTGTTCGAGGCCAGCGGCTTGCCCGCCTCGACGCCGAATCCGTTGACGATGTTGAGGACGCCGGGCGGCAACAGGTCGCCGACGAGTTCGGCAAGGATGAGGATCGATGCCGGGGTCTGCTCGGCAGGCTTGAGGACGACGCAGTTTCCTGCTGCCAGGGCCGGTGCCAACTTCCATGTGGCCATGAGGATGGGGAAGTTCCACGGAATGATCTGGCCGACAACGCCGAGCGGTTCGTGGAAATGATAGGCAACCGTATCGTCATCGATCTGGGACAGACCGCCTTCCTGTGCCCGGATCGCCGAGGCGAAATAGCGGAAGTGGTCGATGGCCAGTGGAATGTCAGCGGCCAGCGGTTCGCGGATGCCCTTGCCGTTGTCCCAGGTCTCGGCGACCGCGATCATCTCAAGATTGGCTTCCATGCGATCAGCGATCTTGAGAAGGATGTTCGAACGCTCCGTCACCGAGGTCTTGCCCCAGGCGGGTGCCGCTGCCCAGGCCGCATCGAGTGCGGTTTCGATGTCTTCGGCGGTGGAGCTGGGAATCTCTGTGAATGCCTGTCCCGTGACGGGGGTGATGTTTTCGAAGTAGTTGCCGTTCTTCGGCGGCACCCACTCCCCTCCGATGTAGTTCTCATAGCGCGGTTTGAACGTGACGAGAGAACCTTCGGTACCGGGTGCTGAGTAGACTGCCATGACACTCCTTCGTGTGAGTCCAGCCGCTCACCCGGGTCTGTATATCGACCCGACCGAGCAGATGTGTCCGTGTCTTCTCACCATAGGTCTCAGAGCGCGAGTGGACAATAGTCTGAGTGACTTCCTATCGCCGTGCAGGCTGGTGTCACGTTTACGTTAGCGGTTCTGCGCCTAGAGTGTGGTGATGACCGCACGACTGGAAAGTGCCCGAAGAATCTCTGCCGTGATCGCCGGACTTGAGGACTCGGAGGTGCGCGCGCTCGTGGCCACGGCCAAGAAGGTCGGGATCGGCATCGGCGGAACCACCCGGACGACGCACATTGATGGAGCACCTGTCTTTATCAAGCAGCTGCCGATCACCGTGGCAGAACGGGCCGACCCTCTTGCTGCCGTCAATCACAATGGGCTTCCATTCGTCTCCCACTACGGGATCGGCAGCCCCTCGCACGGGGTCGGCCGAGAACTGGCAGCTCACCAAATGACCTCGTCCTGGGTCTGCTCCGGAGCGGTGGACTTCTTTCCGCTGCTGCTCGGGTGGCGAAACATCGACCTGAAGACTGAAACCGATCTCAGCGAATTCGCCGGAGATGGCCCGCAGCATCGGTGGGGATCCTCGTGGCCTCAGGTGGCGAAGAAGCTCGCCGAGATGATGGCCGCCCGGTCGAGTATGGTGCTCTTTCTCGAATACGTTCCTGGGACTCTCGGCTCTTCGATACGCACAAGCTTGGCCGGGAACACCAGGGAGTTCGATTTCACCCATACGGTGAAACAGATCATCGAAGCCACAGCGTGGATGAAGAAGCAAGGGTTTCAGCACTTCGATGTCCACCCGGGAAATATCCTCGTCAATGAAGGCAGACTGCTGTTCACCGACTTCGGGTTGTCACTGCATCCTGATTTCGTCCTCACTCCGGACGAAGAGTCCGCAATGCCCTCACACGCAGACTTCGACCGGGACACCGCGCTGATGCACCTGTTCCACTGGGTGCTGTTCGAACTCGGCTACTCCAGCGCAGACGGACGACTGGCTCTGTTGCGTGCCGCTGCCGGAGACGGCTCTGCCTCTGAGCTTGATCCGGTTCGAGTTGCTCTAGGTTCAGGTGCCGATCTCATCGCCGACCACGCGGGCGTCGTCGTTCGCATGACGGAGATGTTCGCCCTCCTCATTCGGGATGCGTTCGGGGCGAGGTACGAGGGTGCTGAGCAGCGAGGCGACCGGTGAGTTTCATCTTCTGTTCCTCCACGACCTGATCGAGCAAACGGAGAAGATGTGGGTCTTGGTAGTTTGTTGACATGACTGGACAGCTCCCCGAAATTGAGGCTCTTACGTCCCTCACATCCGATGACGTGGATGATCTTGCTCTACTCCTCGGCCAGCTCTCGACCACAACGACATTCGACCGAGGTCGCCTGGAGGCGGTCGTCGAACATGAAGCAACTGAACTTCTCGTGGCACGCCTCGACGGGAAGATTGTTGGCACTGCAACATTCGTCGCAGTACCACTGCCAACCGGTTTGCGCGGCCATGTCGAAGACGTTGTGGTCGATGCTTCCATGCGAGGAAGGGGCATTGCCAGATTGTTGCTTACACGGATGACGACGTTGGCAACGGAACGCGAATTAAGATCACTTGACCTCACCTCGCGGTCGTCGCGCGAAGCCGCCTTACAGCTGTACCAATCGGTCGGTTTCGTGCGAAGAGACACGAACGCCTTACGCTTCACCCCTCGACATGACGACATAACGAACTGATTCCAAATTCCAAACTGATCAACTTGCGATGACAATAGCTCGATACGTGCCTCCTCACTCTAGAAATTCCTACCTGCCTTCGCCCGCTTCGGAGCCCGAACGGCCACATACAGAAGCACGTCCCGACTCTGACCACCGATCATCTGGTAACCAACCAGGAGCCTCTCACGACGGTAACCAGCGCGTTCGGCGGTGCGGATTGACGCGGCATTCCACGGTTCGATGAACAGTTCGATCCGCTGAACGCCCGGGACAGACCAAGCGAACTCAGTCAACGCGGCGAGCGCATCAGCAGCGTATCCGCGACCGCGTTCAGCTGGAGCAATCGCGTAGCCACCGCTTGCCCGACCTTCCTCGAGGCCTTTCAGCCACAGACCGCAGTGACCGACCGCGTCACCGTCAGAACGCCGCGCAATAGTGAACGAGAAGCCTGCCCCCTCTGCATGACGACCCTGCTGGCGTACGACCCACGCACCGGCCTCCGACGCGGAGGCATCGCCCGGAAGGGAGCCCGTCTGCGGAACGTAAGGATCGGTCGACAGCCGCCGGGCCATTGCACCGTCCCGCGCCTCCACTGCTCGCAGTCGAACTTGCCCAAAGGTCGGAGGGTCCGCGGGCCACGGTGGCAGCGTCATACTAACGGCATGACCATGATCAGGCAGGGCGTCGCCTCGTCCCACAGGTCGGTCTCCTCCAGCGGGATGAACCCCATCCTCTCGTAGAAGTGACGGGTGCGGTCGTAGTTGGGATCGGGGCTCGAAGCACCCAATGTCTTGACCTGCAGCAGTTGCGCGCCCCGCGCCCGCACATCGGCTGCGACCGCGCGCATCATCGCAGTGCCGACTCCGACGACCTCGCCGACGTCACTGCGCACCGTCCATGTCTCCATGGTGCGTGCATCATCGACGTACTCGGCGTTGGATTCCGGTCTGCCGAACCACTCGGGAACGCTCAGCAGCAGGCGATCCACATCGTCAGGAACCTGGTTGTCTCGGACTGCACTCCATCGTGACTGTGTCATGGCCTCCACCCTAGCGCCCACCTCGGCGCGGGGAGCCTGCCTTGATATCCTGACAAGCATGAGTGACATCGACAGTCCGACTCTCCGCCTGATTCCCTATCTCGCAGCGATCACCGTGACGATCTTCGCGACCCTCGCGTTGACCAGCGGCGGTGAGAGCAACCTGCTGATCACTCTGGTCACGGCCGCCGTCTGCTATTTCGGAACGTACTTCATCGTCCGGTTCGTCATCGCACTCATCGTCCGCAGCCGAAGCGGCGAGCGCGAAGACCCAGACCGAAGAGCGTAGCCTCTACTTCTCGTCCTGTGCGGGCACGACGACCTTGCGGATGATGATCAGTCCCGAGGCTGCCACCGGCACAGCGACCACGGCGCCGAGCACTCCGCCGAGGGTGCCGCCAGCGATGGCCGCGATGATGACCAAGGCACCTGGCACATCGACGGCCGCCTTCATGATGCGCGGGCTGAGCAGGTACGCCTCCACCTGCATGTACACGAGGTAGTAGATGCCGACGGCGATCCCCAGCCCGGGAGAGACCATGAGGCACGACCCGGTGATGATGATCGCTCCGGTGATCGGGCCGACGAGTGGGATGAGTGAGGCGAGGAACGCGATGAACGCGAGCAGCGCCGGCAGCGGGGCACCGATGATGGTGAGGAAGATCGCCGAGCACACACCATTGACGATGCCCAAGGACACCTGCCCCAGAACGTAGCGCCCGATGGATCGGGTGACCTCCTCGGTGACAGATTCGACCGTCGAACGCGAACTCGCCGCGACGAGGGAGAGCATGGCTGCCTTGATCGTCGGCATCGTCACCGCAAAGTAGATGGTGAGGATGACGACGATGACGACACCGGTGAGGAAGCTGAGGATCCCAGCTCCGATGGACACGACGCCGCCGCCCAACGACACCACGTTCTTCGGATCGGATGCCCAATCGCCGAGGTTGGCGAAGATCTTGTCGAGATCGACGGCACCGGTGAATCTCTGTTCGAGGTCGGCCACCCACCCCGTGGACGCTAGGTTCGCGACGATGTCAGGAAGATCGCCGATGAACTGCTGGATCTGGCTGATGACGGCAGGAGCGATGAGCAGGACAGCGCCCGCGACGACGATGAGGAACGCCAACACCACGAGGACGACGGCCAGGGACCGGGGCAGCTTGCGCTCGACCAACCACAGCACGATCGGCTCCAGGCCGAGAGCAAGGAACAGAGCCAGGCCGATATAGATGAAAACGGTCGCCACGGACTGCAGTGCCGTGATCAACCCGAATGCGAGTCCCACTCCCAGTGTTCCAGTGAAGCCCACCCGGAATGCGCTGTTGAGAGTGAGGGATTTCCCCTGCTCTTTGGCCATGGTCCCAAGTGTAACCAGCGACCATGCACTTCAGCGCGTACACGCGTTAGGATCGAGGGCGAGACCAGGCACAATCATTCAACCGTGAAGAAAGTGGTACGTCGACGATGAGCTCCGATCCGAACAGCATCGATGTCTGGGAGGCCTTCCTCGATCCACAGGGTGACTTCTACCTGCCCGACTTCTCCGCCGTGACTCCCGCGTCGCTGATCGCCGCTGTTCGAGCAGCCACGGACTTCGCCCGGTCCGAGGTCGAGGCCATCATCGTTGATGAGAACGAGCCGACGTTCGTCTCAACCACTGTCCGTTTCGAGTCCGCGACCATTCCCATGGCGCGGATCGGTGCCGTGGTCTCCGCCGTGGAGTCGAATCATTTCCGTCCCGAACTCGCCGATGCCGTCGCCGAGGTGTGGGATCGTCTGTCCGCGGCCCGAACCCGGATCTTCCTCGACGTCGAACTCTTCCACCGCATCGAACAGGTTCCCTCCACCGATCTCAACCCTGAGGACAAACGTCAGCAGGAGCTCACAGTCGAGGAGTTCGTACGTGCGGGAGCCCGGCTCGGCGAGGAAGAGCGGAACCAGATGAGCACGATCGCGGCCGAGCTCACGACCCTAGGCACTTCTTTCTCCCGAGCCCTACAGAAGGACACCCGGGATCTGGCCGTCCACCTCGACGATCGGCAGCAGCTGGCTGGCCTCAGCGAAGACCAGATCGCGGCAGCAGCGAACCGAGCCGCTGAACGCGGCACGGACGGGTACCTGCTGACCCTGAACAACTTCACCCAGCAGCTCATCCTCGAATCTCTGGAATCCGCCGAGACTCGCAAACAGGTCTTGGACAATTCGACCTCGCGCGGCGCCAGAGGCGGCGAGGGCGACACCCGAACCCAGGTTGCCGACACCACTGCCCTGCGTGCTCTGCAGGCGAAACTGCTCGGATACCCCTCGTACTCATCGTTCGCTATCGACAACCAGACCGCCGGCGGGCCCGATGCCGCCGCTGACATCGTCTCTTCGCTCATCGCTCCAGCCAACGCCCAGCTCGCGGAGGAATTGGCCCAGGTCAAGGACCGCTACGGCCTCGACGACGTTGCCCCCGAAGACGTCAAGCACCAGATTGCGCGGTACCGGGCCGATGAATTCGACATCGACGCCGACGAGGTCGCAAAGTACTTCGAATTCGACACGGTCCTCACCGAAGGTGTCTTCCGCGCCGCCACGGGACTCTACGGCGTCACCTTCGCCCCACGTGATTCAGTCATCGGCTGGCACGAAGATGTGCGCACCTTCGAGGTCACCGATGCGAACGAACGCACCCTCGGCCTCATCCTCCTCGACCCCTATTCCCGGGACACGAAGCGCGGCGGCGCCTGGATGGGCGAGCTGGTTCCGAGTTCACGGCTGACCGGACACCTGCCCGTCGTCACACTCTCACTCAACTTGGCCAAGCCAGGTCCGGGCCGCCCGACTCTGCTCAACCCCACTGAGCTCAACACCCTCTTCCACGAATTCGGCCACGTCCTCCACGGCCTGTTCGCGAACTCGACCTACCCATCGACAGCCGGCACAGCAGTGCCGCGCGACTACGTGGAGTTCCCGTCCCAGCTCAATGAGATGTGGCGCTTCCACCCGCAGGTCCTCCCCCACTACGCCAAACACGTCGACACGGGTGAACCGATGCCCGAAACTCTGGTCACCGCACTGATCGAGAGCGAGAAGTTCGGTCAAGGCTTCAATACCACCGAGTATTTGGCAGCGGCCATGCTCGACCTGTCATGGCATTCCCTGGAAGCCGGTGAACACATCACCGACGTCCTCTCCTTCGAATCAGAGGTCCTGGCCGCCGCCGGATTCTCCACACTCGTTCCCCCGCGCTATCGCACCACGTACTTCGGCCACATCTTCGCCTCAGGCTATGCTGCCGGCTACTACTCCTACCTCTACTCGGAGGTCATCGCGGCCTGGGTCAGCGAATGGTTCGAGGCCCAGGGAGGCCTCAATCGCGAAGCAGGCGACGCCTTCCGCGAGGCGATACTGGCCCCCGGGTACTCTGTCGATCCGATGAGCGCGATCGAACGGTTCTTCGGCACCCGCCCCGACGTCGCACCCCTGCTGCGCCGCCGCGGACTGGCAGAACCGGTCAACGAATCCGCGGCCGAGGACGAAGAATCCGCCGAGGTGGTCGAGCCTTCAGCAGTCTCTGAGGTCGAGCCGAAGGAACACCGCAATCATGCGGAAGTCGCTCAGGTTCTCGAGGCGAAGGGAATCGAACCACAGATCAAGCTCTTCACCGATGCCACGCCCACGGCAGCCTCGGCGGCGGAGAAGGTCGGCGTCGAGGTCGGCGCGATCGCGAACAGCCTGATCTTCGCATCCGGCGGCGAACCGGTGCTCATCATGACCTCCGGACGCCACCGCGTGGACACTCAACACGTAGCCACGCTCATCGGAGCGGACTCTCTCGACCGGGCCGATAAGGATCTGGTGCGCACAGCGACGGGACAGGTCATCGGCGGAGTCGCACCGTGTGGTCACCCGCGGGCGATTCCCACGTATGTCGACGAGGCTCTGAAGGACTATCCTGTTCTCTGGGCTGCCGCCGGCACACCGAACTCGGTGATGCCGCTGACGTATGAGCAGCTGCTGGCGATCACCGGAGGGAAGGAAATCACTGTTGTCGAAGAAGGTGCCGAAGGCTGAGGGCTCGGATGAGCCGAGTGCTGAAAGTCCTGATGGCCTGAGCGCTGCAGGCAGATTCGCGGCCTTCGCCTCCTCCCGAGGACGCTACTACGCGGTGATTCTGGCCGTATTCTCAGCGATCCTCATCATCTCCAACATCTCCGCGACGAAGGTTATCGGCTTCGGGCCCATCGTCACCGACGGCGGCGCCTTCCTGTTCCCCATCGCCTACATCCTCGGCGATGTGATCAGCGAGGTCTACGGATTCAAAGCCGCCCGCAAGGCCGTCATCACCGGCTTCGGACTGCAGATACTGGCGACCTTCGTGTTCTGGCTCGTGCTCATCTCACCGCCGGGTCCCGGCTATGAGAACCAGGACGCCTTCGCCGCGGTCCTCGGCTTCTATCCGCGCATCGTTGCCGCGTCCCTTGTCGGATACTTCTTCGGACAGCTGCTGAACTCCTATGTGCTCGTGGCCGTGAAGAAACGGATGGGCGAGCAGAAACTCTGGGTCCGGCTGCTCACCTCGACCGGCGTCGGCGAGTTCGTCGACACGCTGCTCTTCTGCATCATCGCCTTCGCAGGCGTCATTCCCGGACTCGACTTCATCAACTACATCATCTTCGGATTCGTCTACAAGGTCGGAGTCGAAGTCATCCTCATGCCCGTCACCTACAGGGTGATCAAGCTCGTGAAGAAGCACGAACCCAGCTACGAACTGTCTGGCGAGGGCGACCGCTAGCGCTTCAAAACACAGAGCGTCTGGCTGGATCAACGCGGAGCTCGAATATGTCGTCGCTGGCGACGACATATTCAGCGTTCGCGTGGATCGGTGCGAGCGAGACGGCCTAGCCGTAGGCGTGCTATTGACCGGTCAGTCCATGTCCTCCCTGCCCGCATCGCCAGGTCGCATCGCCGAGCCAGAGCAGGACGGTGGATAACCTGAATCTGGTAAGAGGCAGCTAGCTCGCCACGTCGTGCGCGTTTCGCATCTTATTCATGCCAACTTGGGTGTTTCGAACCAGATGCGCAAATTGTCCTCACACATCGTCAGGTCGAGATATCGGAGGACGGTTCCTGCATGATCAATTGCCGCATATCTACCGACTGGCACGTTCATAACTGGAATGACCAATCGCGCTGCGTCGCCGAGAGTTAAAGTCGACAGATCGTCGACCAGCAAGACTGGCCCGACACCTAGATCGCGCTCGGTCAAGTCGTCTTCGACCATGACGCACGCACGCTGGTTCGCTCCCAACAGTGTTGTATGAGAATCCGGGTGCCACAGCACCTCGAGACCGCCGGCAACATGCGCGGCGATGGATTCGCTGAGATCGGTTGTCGGAACCATCGTGAACGCCTGCCTGATTATTCTCATTTCAAACCTCAAATTGAGTGGAACTCAGGCTTGCGGTGTATTCCAGCGAGCGCCGCTCATGTGCTGTCAGCTGAGTCGCATGGAACACTTCCTACCGAACGGGGAAGTCAGAGAACTGTGAACCGTCGTTCACTGAGGTTCCTCGATACTCCTGCTGTTGCCCGGACGGCACGAGGTCTTCGTAGTACCCGAGCTTGTTGCCCCAGGGGTCCGCGAAGTCAACGAAAGCCACTACACCCGGTAGATGAGACGGTTCGGAGTGCGAAGTTCCCGTAGCCTCCAGGAACCGGACGGCTCGAGACAGATCCATCACGCGAAATCGAATCCTGTTGTTCAGAACTTCGAAATCGTCACGCGCACCCACCTGGAACCAACACTCCTGTCCGGCGATCGGAGCCCATTCAAAAAAATCATCGTGGGGCTCAAACTCCGGCTCGCGTCCGAATAATTGACTGTAATACTCTCTGGCAGTGCTCGTCTCTTCAGTTGGCACGTAAACCTGGAGGGTGACCCCTGCCGTCTTCGGAGCTTTGCTCCTTGCCTCATCCGCCATAGTTCCCAGACTCCCGCAACACCTCTGAGACGTTAACCACTCGACGAGACTCAGATAAACAGCCCGGATGCCACCCTCGGTGCCTCATATACTTTTGCCCGCGAAATGGTGGACCCTTAGAAGCTATGGCGAGCGAACGCCGCAGGGACGTAACGTCACACGTGTTCTGCGCCCTCGGAGGCCCGACGGCAGCGAAGAAGCTTAGCCGCGCTGCTTGGCGTAGTAGCGGCCGAGCACCTCGGTCTCGAGTTCGGCGAAACGACCCTCTTCCATGGCCCGACGGATCTCAGCGACGAGGTTGACGATGAAGTACTCATTGTGGACCGTACACAGCGTGGAGAACAGCATCTCCTTGGCCTTGTACAGGTGGCGCAGGTAGGCCCGCGAGTAGTTCTGGCACGTGTAGCACTTGCAGTCGGGATCCAGCGGTCCGAAGTCCCGGCGATACTTCGCGCCGGTGAGGTTGTAGCGGCCGTCGCGGGTGTAGATCGCGGCATTGCGGGCCACACGTGAGGGTGAGACGCAGTCGAAGGTGTCCGCACCAGTCTTGATCGCCTCGAACAGGTCATCGGGTTCGGAGATGCCCAGCAGGTGGCGGGGCTTGTTCTCCGGCAGCTCCTCACACACCCAGCGGATGATCGTGCCGAGGTTCTCCTTCTCCAGGGCTCCCCCGATGCCGTAGCCGTCGAAGTCCATCGCACCCAGATCGTGGGCGGCCTTGCGACGCAGGTCCTCGTACTGCGCCCCCTGGAGTACACCGAACAGTGCCTGGTAGGGCCGGTGCGAGCGGGCTTCGGTCAGACGCTGGTGTTCCTCGATGCAGCGCAGCGCCCACAGGCGGGTGCGCTCGAGAGATTCGACCTGGTAGCCGCGGGTGTTGATCAGGGTCGTGAGCTCGTCGAAGGCGAACATGATGTCCGCGCCCAGCTCGTGCTGGACCCCCATCGAGACCTCGGGGGTGAAGCGGTGCATGCTGCCGTCGAGATGGGATTTGAAGGTCACACCATCGTCGTCGACGTTCGACATGCGCTCCTTGCCCACGGCAACGAGATCGTCGTTCTGCTCCCCGGTCGACTCCATCGAGATGACCTTCTTGAAGCCCGAGCCCAGGCTCATCACCTGGAATCCGCCCGAGTCCGTGAATGTCGGGCCGGACCAGTTCATGAATTTGCCGAGTCCACCGGCCTCGTCGACGATGTCGGAGCCCGGCTGCAGGTAGAGGTGGTAGGCGTTGGCCAGCACGGCCTGTCCGCCGAGCTCGGCCACCTCGTCGGGTCGCACGGCCTTGACCGTGGCCTTCGTGCCGACGGGGATGAACGCCGGGGTCGCGATATCCCCGTGCGGGGTGTGGATGACGCCGGTGCGTCCACCCTCATCGAGCCGGGTTCCGATCTCGAACCCGAATCGGGAGCGGTCGTTGATGGCCGGGACGTCGACGCTGCCGTGGTTCGAGGCAGCTGTCTCAGATTCTGCGGGGGATTCGATTCGGGTCACCAGACCAGTTTAACTGGGAGCATGTCGACAACCTTCATCCAGATGCTCCAGGCCGCTGAGCGCTCGGGCCAGCCCATCATCATCGACGGTGGCCTGGGCACGGCGCTCGAGTCGCGCGGCATCGATCTGGGCCACGAGCTGTGGTCGGCGGCCCTGCTCAGTGAAGCTCCGGACACCCTCGCCGAGGTGCACGCCGACTTCATCCGCGCCGGTGCCCGGATCGTCACGACCGCCAGCTACCAGGCGAGCCCGCTCGGCTTCGAAAGAGCATCGATTACCGCCGAGGACGGCCGGCGTCTTATCGCCGCCAGCGTTGAAATCGCTGCAGAGGCGAGCGTTGGCGTGGAGTCTGCCGGCCCTGTCCTCGTGGCCGGTTCTGTCGGGCCCTATGGGGCTGCTCTCGGCGATGGTGCCGAGTACACCGGTGATTACAACCTCAGCGACGACGACTTCGCGGCCTTCCACCATCCTCGCATCGAGGCTCTGGTCAGTGCCGGTGCAGACCTGTTGGCGATTGAGACTCAACCCAGCCTGTCCGAGGTCAAGGTTCTCGCCGGTCTGGCCGATGAGTTCGGTGTTCCCGCGTGGCTCAGCGTCACTCTCTCGGATGGTCGGCACCTTGCCGACGGCTCGCACCTGGCCGAGGTCGCGAAGGTGACGTCCGCCTCGGCGATGGTCCACGCGATCGGCGTCAACTGCGTGCGCCCCTCGCTCGTGGCCTCGTCGTTGAGAGCGCTGCGTGAGCACACCGATCTGCCGTTGATCGCCTACCCCAATTCGGGTGAACGCTATGACGCGACTGCAATGCAGTGGTGGGCAGGTCCCGACTTCGAGACAGGCCCGGAGATGATCGCTGAGTGGACGAAGGCGGGTGCCGCGCTGATCGGCGGTTGCTGCCGAACGACGCCGGACGATATCGCCGGACTGGCCACCTCCGCGAAGAAGCTCAGCCGAACATCTTCCCCGGATTGAGGATCCCCAGCGGATCGAGGGCGTCCTTGATCTGTGTGTGCATGAGCTTGGCACCGTCGTCGAGTTCATGCCCGAGCCATTCGCGTTTGAGGTATCCGACGCCGTGTTCGCCCGTGATCGTGCCGCCCAGATCGAGTCCCAGCTGCATGATCGCGGCGAAGGCCTCCTGCGCCTGAGCCACCTGCCCCGCGTCACCGGCGTCGAAGACCACCGAAGGGTGCATGTTCCCGTCACCGGCGTGACCTGCCGTGGCAACCTCGACGTCGAAGCGGGAATCGATGGCGGCCAGACGTTCGAAGAACTCCCCAAGTGCAGAGCGCGGGACGCACACATCATCGACGAGCTCTCCCCCACCGCGAGTGTGCGCGTACTTCTCCATCGCCGGGGCCACGGCACGACGGGCCGCGACGAGCATCTCGGAGTCGGACGGATCATCGGAGACGAAGACCTCAGTGCCGCCGTTGGACTCTGCGACCCGGCGGAAGGCTTCGAGTTCCTCCATCGCACCGGCGCCCCGTGCATCCGACTGCACGAGCAGGAGCGCACCGACATCCTCGGGCAGACCGAAGTCGCCGTAGTCATTGATCATCGCCACGCTGGCCCCATCGATGAACTCAAGCATCGACGGGTTCGCGCCCGATCCCATGTATTCGGTGACCGTGCGCCCGGCCGAGGCGGTGTCGGGGAAGATTCCGACGGCAGTGATCGGCGGGGTCAGTGCCGGTTTGAGGGCCAGGGTCACCTCGACGATGGTGCCCAAGGTCCCCTCGGAACCGACAAGCAGAGCCGCCAGGTCGAGTCCCGCGACGCCCTTGGCGGTGGCTCGACCCAGCTTCGTCACAGTCCCATCGGCGAGCACCACGTTCATGGCACGCACATAGTCCTTGGTCACGCCGTACTTCACGCAGCACATTCCGCCGGCGTTGGTGGCGACGTTGCCGCCGATCGTCGAGATCGCCACCGACCCAGGATCGGGAGGATAGGCCAGCCCGTGTTCGGCCAACGCCGCCTTCAGATCCTGATTGATGACCCCGGGCTGGACCCGGCACGTCTGGTTGACCGGGTCGATGGCCACGATCTCATCCAGCCCTGCCACGTTGAGCAGCAGGCAGCCGTCGACCGCATTGGCCGCACCAGAGAGTCCGGTCCGTGCACCTTGGGTGACGACGGGAATGCGATGCTTCGTGGCGAAGACCATCACAGCCACCACATCATCGACGCTTTGGGCTCTGACCAGGGCCACAGCCTGACCGGCGGGGCAGAACAGGGCCTTGTCGAAGGCATAGCTGTCGATGACGTCGCGGTCGGTGACGAGGACACCGGGGCTCAGCTGAGCCTCCAGATCTTGGATCGGAGGCTGTGCCGAAGTCTGCGTCGAGTCGCTCACGCTCATGCGGTCCTGGAGGCTGCGAAGGTCTTCGCCACCTCGCGCACACGGTCAAGTGCTTCGTCGGGGCCGATGCTGATCCGCACGCCACCGCTGAGCTTGCGGACGGCCACGGCCTGCTCTGCGCATGCCTCTTCGAAGGCCTGTGCGTCGTCAGTCCCGAGGGCGACCCACACATAGTTGCCCTGCGAATCCGAAACCGTCAGGCCGGCATCGCGCAGGTCCTGTGCGAACTGGTCACGGGTGGCCGCGACCTCCTTGGCCCGGACGAGGACCTCATCGGTGCGCGAGAGAGATTCCACGGCTGCGACCTGAGCCGCCGAGGTGACGCTGAACGGTGCGATCACCTGGCGCAGTGCGGTCGCGATCGTGGGATCGGCGACACCGAAGCCCACACGCAGACCGGCCAGGCCATGGGCCTTGGAGAAGGTGCGTGCCAACACCAGGTTCGGGAACTTCTGGTAAGCTGCCATCCCATCGACCACCTCGGCGTCGGTGGCGAATTCGAAATAGGCCTCGTCGAGGACGACGATGACCTCGGGCGGGACCTCAGCCATGAAGCCCTCGAGCTCGGCTGTCGAGATGGACAGACCCGTCGGGTTGTTGGGCGAGCAGAGCAGGATGAGTCGGGTCGTGTCATCGATGGCCGCGACCAGACCCTGGAAGTCGTGCCGGCCGTCTTCGAGCAGGGGCACGGGGCGCTTCTCGGCACCGCGCGCCGAGGCGAGGATCGGGTACATCTCGAATGAGGGCCAGGGGTAGACCACCGAGGTTCCGGCCTCGAGCGTGATGTTCGTCAGCGCCGACAGGATCTCAGAAGCGCCTGCTCCGGGAACGATCTCGGCCTCAGCGACGTCGAGGTGAGCCGCGATGTCTGCGACCAGCTTCGTCGACTTCGGGTCGGGGTAGTTAGCAGGCACCTGCCCGGCATCTGCGATCGCGTCGGTGACACCCGGCAGCGGTGCCAGATGATTCTCGTTCGACGACAGCTTGTACGGTTTCAATCCTGGCGTGGTGGTCGGGGGTTTGCCCGGCACATAGGGCGGGAATTCGGCCAGGGCATCACGAAGAAGGAAGCTATTCGACATGTGCCCATATTTGCACATCCTGTGGCAGGCGACACAAGGCGTCCAGGAGCTAAACGTCCGAATGGTCGGAAAATGTGTGTGACTGCGGACGATCAGGGTCTGTGAGGTTGCTCGCACGAGACTCCTGTGCCCGGGGGCCGGTTACTGGTTCGCCTGAGGCGGAGAGTAGTCTGTGAGTCGAATACATGTAGTCAGTGACGAGGAATGAGAGTCGAAATGCCCTCAACGCAGGAAAAGGTTGACGTTGTCTTGATCGGCGGCGGCATCATGAGCTCCACTCTTGGTGCCATGCTGACCGAGCTTCAGCCCGAATGGGATATCCGGGTCTACGAGAAGCTCGACTATGTCGCCGAGGAGAGCTCCGATCCGTGGAACAACGCCGGCACCGGCCACGCCGCCCTGTGCGAGCTCAACTACACTCCTGAGGATGAGAACGGCCACATCGATCTCGCGAAGGCCTCGCAGATCAACGAGCAGTTCCATCATTCCCGCCAGTACTGGTCGCACCTCGTCGACAACGGCGTCCTGGCGGAGCCGAAGTCCTTCATCAACCAGGTCCCTCACATCAGCTACGGCCGTGGTCAGAAGGGACGCGACTACATCAAGAACCGCTACGAGCAGATGGTCCGCAACCCGCTGTTCTCCGAGATGGAGTACACGGACGACCCGAACACTCAGGCCGAGTGGCTGCCGCTGATGTTCGAGGGCCGCGGACCCGGTCAGGTCAACGGCATCTCCCGCACGAAGGTCGGCTCAGACGTCGATTTCGGATCCCTGTCCCATCAGCTGCTCAACTACGTCGGCGACAAGGGTGCCACCATCCGCACCAGTCACCAGGTCCCCGACCTCGAGCGTTCCTCCGACGGCTGGGTCGTCACTGTCAAGGACCTGCTCTCCCACGAAACTCACAAGGTCAACGCGAAGTTCGTCTTCGTCGGTGCCGGCGGCGGTGCTCTGCCGCTGCTGCAGAAGTCGGGCATCCCCGAAGGCCGCGGATACGGCGGATTCCCCGTCTCCGGCATCTTCCTGCGGACCTCGAATCCCGATCTCGTCGCCCGTCACCAGGCCAAGGTCTACGGCCAGGCTTCCTTCGGTGCTCCGGCCATGTCGGTGCCTCACCTCGACACCCGTGTTGTCGACGGCAAGGACTACCTGCTGTTCGGACCCTACGCCGGCTTCTCGCCGAAGTTCCTCAAGGGCGGCCGCTTCACCGACCTGCCCCTCTCGGTGCGTGGAAACAACCTGCCCACGATGCTCAATGTGGCCAAGGACAACACCGACCTCGTCACCTACCTCGTCTCCGAGCTGGCCGCGTCGAAGAAGGCCCGTTTCGAGTCGATGCACGAGTTCATTCCGAACATCGACCCCTCCGACTGGGAGTTCATCCAGGCCGGTCAGCGCGTGCAGGTGATGAAGAAGGATTCGAAGAATGGCGGCGTCCTCAGTTTCGGCACCGAGCTCATCTCCTCGGCAGACGGTTCGATCGCCGCTCTCCTCGGTGCCTCCCCCGGTGCGTCGACGGCAGTGTCGATCATGCTCAACCTGCTCAAGACCTGCTTCCCTCGCCAGTACAACGGCTGGGAGCCTGCGATCAAGGACATGGTGCCTTCGCTGGGCCGCAGCCTCGCCGATGACGAGACCCTGCTCAAGGAACTCTCCGAGTACACGGCTCGCACCCTGGAGCTGATCTGAAGCTGAGGCGACAACTGGCGGCACTTGACCGCTGACAGCTGAACACAAGAAGAACGGTGGACCACCTCGGTCCACCGTTCTTCTTCTGTCTGCAGCTGTCTGCAGGCAGGAGCCTCAGGGGCGAGCGCCGGCTCAGCGCCTCAGAGCTCTACTTGGCGGTTGACGTCCTTGTAGAGAAGGTAGCGGAACCGGCCCGGCCCACCGGCGTAGCAGGCCTGTGGGCAGAAGGCGCGCATCGAGATGAAGTCACCCTCCTGCACCTCGACCCAGTCGCCGTTGAGCCGATAGACGGCCTTGCCCTCGAGAACGTAGAGGCCGTGCTCCATCTCGTGAGTCTCGGCGAAGGGAATCACCGCACCGGGTTCGAAGGTCACGATGTTGACGTGCATGTCATAGGCCAGATTCTCGGGATCCAGGGGACGCGTCGTCCGCCACCGGTTATCGGTGCCCGGCATCGAAGCGGGTTCGACGTCTGATTCCTGGCCGAACTTGGCCTCCGGGGTCAGCCCAGCTACGGGCTGGTAGCGCTTGCGCACCCAATGGAAACGGGCCGCCTCGGTGCCGGTGGACTTCACGCTCCACGTCGAACCGGCGGGCAGGAATCCATAGCCCCCAGGGGTCAGGGTGTGAGCCTGGCCCTCGTGGGTGATCTCGAGCTGACCGCCCATGAGGAAGATGAACCCTTCGACCTCGACCTGCGGTTCGGGCTTCTCAGAGCCACCACCTGGGGCGACTTCGAGGATGGTCTGTGAGAACGTCACCGCTCCCCCGGCCACCGGCTTACTCAGCACCCAGGACCGTGCCCCCGTCCATTCGGGCAAATTCGAGGTCACGATGTCACGCATGACTCCGCGCGGAATCACCGTGTAGGCCTCGGTGACGATGGCACGGTCGGTAAGCAGATCTGTCTGCGGCGGGTGGCCGCCGGTGGGCGCCCAATAGGTGTAGGGGTCGGTCGTCGTCATGTGTACGTGTTCTCCTTCGATTCGGTGCTGGTCAGTGCAAGCTGATGCGGTATCGCCGAGGTGGTCGGCAGGTCACTCGGCCGCGCCGGTGGCGGCGATTTGGTTGAGGGTCGCGATCGACATCTTCGTGCGGTCCGTGACGAAGTCCTCGGTGTGGGCACCGCAGGAGAGTCCGCGGCCCAGATAGCGGGCCAGTGCCCGTGCCGTTGCCGGCTCGTCGAGGACGGACGAGTCCTCCTTGAACACATAGTTGCGCAGCCGGGTCGCCGCCTTCTCCGCTCCTTCGCGGTAGAAGCGGAAGGTGGCGAGGAAGCGTGTGGGCAGCTGGTGCGGGTGCATATCCCAGCCCTGATAGATGCCGCGCTTGAGGTGCCTGCGGACCAGTCCGGCGTGCAGGCTCCAGGCGCGCTGAATCTCTTCGGACTCACCGAGGGGCAGGATGTTCGTCGAACCATCGGAGAGGTGGACGCCGGTGCCGGCGACCGCGAGCATCATCTGGTTCTTCGCGAAATCGGCCACCGGGTGATCCATCGCCTGGTAGGCGGCGGCGACACCCATCGATGCCGAATAGTCGTAGGTGCCGTAGTGCAGTGAGGTGATGCGCCCTTCACCGGCGTCAAACACCGGTGCCAGCGGAACCCTGCCGTCGGCGCCGAGGATGAGCTGCGGCGTCTCGACCTGCACCTCGAAGGTGATCGAGCCCTCGGCAAGACCGTGTTGGGACTCCAGCGCACGGCAGGCCAGGACCATGGCGGACACTTGGTCGACGGTGCTCACCTTCGGCAGCGTGAGGACCAACTGCGTCGGCAGGGATCCGTGGGCGGCGATCACCTCGGCGAGGAACAGGTCCAAGGTGCGCAGTCCGCGCGCCCGGGTATCGGCCTCCATGCATTTGAAGCGGATGCCGAAGAACGCCGGTGCGCCCGCCTCTGACAGGCCTGCAACGGCGTTGCGTGCGGCCTGGCGGACGCACTCGTCCTCGGTCTCGTCGCCGCGGTCGCCGAACCCGTCTTCGAAGTCCAATCTCAGGTCTTCGATCGGTTCGGTGTCGAGCTTGTTCGTGACCGCCTGGGCGAGCATTTCCGCTTCCCGGGCGACCTGGTGCAGGTTGGGCATCGTGTGGTTGTCCCGGGCGTGGGTCTCTTTGCGGGAGGCAATGATGACGCGTTCGGCCAGCTGGACCATTCCGCCGTTGGCCTCGACGCATTCGAGGGCCTGCTCACCCCACTCGCGGGGCAGGGGCGGGGTCGAAAGGTGACCTGGGACGTAGACGGTGTGCACGGGTTGCCGGACATCACGCTCACCGGGATAGCGCTTACTCAGCAGCTCGTCCGTGTCCGCCAGGAGTGAGTCGATGTCGGCCAACGTTGAGTGATCCAATTTCACATTCTCTTTCGTAGCATCATTGCGCGCGGGTGGTGGTCACCCAACATTATCTCTCATAGAACAGCGACCGGCCTCCTGTTTCAGGAGACCGGTCGCTGTTCAGGAGGAGACGGCTGCGACGGCCTCCGCCACCTTCTTCGCTACCTCGGGGTCGAAGACCGAAGGCACCACGTAGCCCGGGTGGAGTTCGTCCTCTGGGATGCATGAGGCGATGGCGTCCGCTGCGGCGACCATGATGTTCTCGTCGATATCGGTAGCCTCGGCGTCGAGGAGGCCGCGGAAGATGCCCGGGAAGGCCAGCACATTGTTGATCTGGTTCGGGTAGTCGCTGCGCCCGGTGGCCACAACGGCCGCGTATTTGAGCGCCTCCGCGGGGTCGACCTCGGGGTCGGGGTTGGCCATTGCGAAGACGAGCGCGTCCTTGTTCATGGCCTGGATGTCGCTGCCGTCGAGCACGTTCGGGGCGGAGACGCCGATGAACACGTCCGAGCCGGCGACGGCTTCCTTCAGTGTGCCCTCGAAGCCCTGGGGGTTCGTGTTGGCCTGCAGCCACACCTTGTGTTCGGTGTCGACGGTCGAATTCGGTCCGATCGCGCCGTTGCGACCGCAGGCGATGATGTTCTTCGCGCCCGCGACCTGAAGCAGCCGGATGATCGCATTGCCCGCAGCACCGACGCCGGAGACGACGATGCGCTGATCCTCGAGCTTTCGGCCAACGACCTTGAGCGCATTCTTCAGCGCGGCGAGCGTGACGATGCCGGTACCGTGCTGGTCATCGTGGAAGACCGGGATGTCGAGTTCTTCGCGGAGCCTGGCCTCGATCTCGAAGCACCTCGGCGCCGAGATGTCCTCCAGGTTTATTCCGCCGTAGGCCGGAGCGATGGCTTTGCAGATCGAGATGATCTCCTCGGTGTCCTTCGTGTCCAGTGCCACGGGCCAGGCGTCGACGCCTGCGAACTGCTTGAACAGCACTGCTTTGCCCTCCATCACGGGCATCGCGGCTTCGGGTCCGATGTCTCCCAGACCCAGGACCGCGGTGCCGTCGGTGACGACGGCGACGGTATTGCGCTTGATCGTGAGGCGCCGGGCATCGGCCTTGTTCTCCGCGATGGCCATGCACACACGGGCCACGCCCGGTGTGTAGGCACGTGAGAGATCATCACGGTTGCGCAGGGGCACCTTGGGTGCGGATTCGAGTTTGCCGCCGAGGTGGAGCAGGAAAGTCCGATCGGAGACCTTGTGGACCTCGACACCGTCGAGTGCATTGAGCGCATCTGACACCTCATCGGCGTGTGCGACATCGCGAGTATCGGCACTGACATCGATCATCACCGTGTGCGGGGTAGATTCGACGACGTCGAGCGCGGTGATCGCGGCACCGGTCGCTGCGGCGGCGGCCACGAGGGCGGACGTCGATGTCCGACCGACCGCGGTCTCCACCCGAAGAGTGATTGAGTATCCGGGACTGGGAACAGCCATGGGAGTTATCCTCTCTGATAAGTCTTTTCCGTATTACGGATAATATCTTCTGTATAGTGGAAAATCTAGCCAGAATGCCTCTCAGCGGAAACTTTCTTCCATTTGGTGACTAGACTGAGGGACAGTTTCGCTGAGCGATCCCTTGTTCAGCGATCCGCGCTTTCAGCCGGCGGCACTCAGCGTCGAGCCTGTCCGGCATGTACATGAACACGAATCCGATGGACGAGGAAGAGGAACTGGGATGACCAGCAATGATGAGAAGGCCCCCGCGATCCGCCAGACGAAGGGCGGCGTCCAGTCAGTCGAACGCGCCTTCGGGCTCCTCGAGTGCATCGCGAACTCCTCCGGCTCGGCCACGCTGAGCCACATCGCCGCCGAGGTGAGCCTCCCTCTCCCGACGATCCACCGTCTGCTCAACACTCTGGTCAACCTAGGCGTGGTCCGTCAGCTGCCCAACCGCGGCTATGCGCTCGGGCCGGGATTGATCCGCCTCGGCAACCTCGCCGGGTCCCAGCTGGGTGCCATCGCCCGCCCCTATCTGCGCACACTCGTGGACGAACTCGGCGAGTCTGCCAACGTCGCGACCATCGACGGAGACATGGTCGTCTACGTCGATCAGGTCTCCTCACAGCGACAGATGCGCATGTTCACCGAGGTGGGCCGGCGCACGCACATGCACGACACCGGCGTGGGCAAGGCGATCCTCGCTGGCCTCGACACCGAGCAGGTGCGTCACATCGTGACGACCGCCGGGATGCCAACGCCCACGGAGTACAGCATCGGCACCATCAAGGACCTCGAGGCCGAGCTGGTGCGCGTCCGCGACCGCGGGTACTCGATTGATGAGCAGGAGCAGGAACTGGGTGTGCGCTGCTTCGCAATGTCGATCCCCGATGCCCCCGCTCCCCTGGCGATCTCCGTGTCCGGGCCGATCAGCCGCGTCGACCAGGCCTTCGCCGATCGCGCGATCCCACTGCTGCGCTCAGCCGCCGAGGCGATCTCCCAGGACATGCGCGGCACCGCCTGAGCTGGCTGTGGCGCCTGAGCAGCCGGTGTCCCCTGGCCTTCAGGCTGCACCAGCTGCACCGGCTGCATGGTGCCAACACTCGGGTGTTAACTCGAGCTGAGTATTGAAACACGGGTGGCGTGTAGAGAAACGTATGTGCAATCACGTTTCTCTACACGCCACCCGTGTTTCGCCGCTGGCTGCAGTAGCCAGCACCAGCTGCCTAACTGCCAGAGGCAACTATCTCAGGAATCGCCTCCGGCTGAGCCTGAGGTTCCTGCGTTGACCTCGTTCAGGCGGTACTTCTTCGCCGCTTCGACGGGTACGGAGCGGGCAATCTCGCCCCGGTCCGCCAGAAGCTGCAGGGTGCGGACGACCATCGAGTGGGCATCGATCTTGAAATGGCGCCTGGCAGCGGCGCGTGTGTCGGAGAATCCGAACCCGTCGGCTCCCAGTGTCGCGAAGTCCTGGCTGAGGAAGGGTCGGATGAGGTCCGGCTGCGTGGAGTCGAAGTCGCTCGTGGCGACGATCGGCCCTGCCTCGGCGCCCAAACGCTCACGCACATAGGGCGTTCGCGGCTCGGCCTCGAAGTCCTCAAGCTTCTCGGCCTCGCATTTCAAAGCATCGCGGCGCAGTTCGGCCCATGAGGTGACCGACCAGACAGCCGCATCCACACCCCATTCCTGAGCCAGCAGGCCACGGGCCTCAAGCGCCCACGGGACGGCGACTCCCGACGCGAGCAGCTGAGCCTGCGGACGATCGCCCGCCCCAGCCTCGGCGCCGGTGCCGGCCGCTGCACCTGTCCCGGCTTCTGCCACGCGATGGATACCGCGCAGGATCCCGTCGACGTCGACATCCTCGGGTTCGGCCGGCTGAAGCATTGGCTCGTTGTACACGGTCAGGTAGTACATGACGTTGCGGGCGTCATCGCCGAGGTCGTGCTCGCCGTACATGCGGTGCAGGCCATCACGCATGATGTGGCCGATCTCGTATCCGTAGGCCGGGTCGTAGATCCGCACCGCAGGGTTGGTCGCGGCCAACACAGGAGAATGACCATCAGCGTGCTGCAGGCCCTCACCGGTCAGCGTCGTGCGACCGGCTGTGGCGCCGATGATGAACCCGCGGGTCATCTGGTCACCGGCGGCCCAGAAGGCGTCGCCGGTGCGCTGGAAACCGAACATCGAGTAGAAGACGTAGATCGGGATCATCGGCTCACCATGCGTCGAATACGCGGTTCCGGCGGCGGTGAAGCCCGCTGCCGCACCGGCCTCGTTGATGCCGACGTGGAGCAGCTGCCCACTGGTGGCTTCCTTGTAGGAGAGGAAGAGCTCACGGTCCACGGCGAGGTAGTTCTGCCCGTTCGGATTGTAGATCTTCGCAGTCGGGAAGAACGCATCGATGCCGAAGGTCCGTGCCTCATCCGGGATGATGGGCACGATCCGGTTGCCGATGCCTTTCTCGCGCATGAGGTCCTTGAGCAGTCGCACGAAGGCCATCGTGGTCGCAGCCTGCTGCTGGCCAGAGCCCTTCTTCGTCTGCGAGAAGGCCTTGTCGGACACGGCGGGCAGAGTCTTCTTGGAGTTCTCGGGCTTGCGACTGGGCAGAAACCCACCCAGCTTGGACCGCTTCTCCAGCATGTACTGGACTTCCTCAGCGTCGTTGCCCGGATGGTAGTAGGGCACGGCATAGGGATCTTCGTCGATGACCTTATCGGTGATCGGGATGTCCATCCGATCGCGGAAGGCCTTGACGTCGGCAGCGGTGAACTTCTTCATCTGGTGCGTGGCGTTGCGTGACTCGAAGGTCGTGCCCAGGCCATAGCCCTTGACCGTCTGGACGAGGACGACGGTCGGCTTGCCCTTCGTGTTCACGGCCTGCTCGTAGGCGGCGAAGACCTTGTGATAGTCGTGGCCGCCGCGCTTGAGGTTCCAGATGTCATCATCGGACAGATGCTCGACGAGGCCTTTGGTCACCGGTGAGCGGCCGAAGAAGTTGTCGCGGATGAATCCGCCGGATTCGGCCTTGAAGGTCTGGTAGTCACCATCGAGGGTCTCGTTCATGATCCGGACCAGTTCACCGGTGTGATCAGCGTCGAGGAGGGAGTCCCATTCGCGACCCCACAGCACCTTGATGACGTTCCAGCCGGCGCCGGTGAAGACGGCTTCGAGTTCCTGGACGATCTTGCCGTTGCCGCGCACCGGACCATCAAGTCGCTGCAGGTTGCAGTTGATGACGTAGGTGAGGTTGTCGAGACCTTCGTTCGCGGCCAGCTGGAGGGCACCGCGTGATTCCGGCTCGTCCATCTCGCCGTCGCCGAGGAAGGCCCAGACGCGCTGATCGGAGGTGTCCTTGATGCCGCGGTTGTGCAGGTAACGGTTCATCTGCGCCTGGTAGATCGAGTTGATCGGGCCCAAGCCCATCGACACGGTCGGGAACTGCCAGAACTCCGGCATCAGGCGCGGGTGGGGGTATGAGCTCAGCCCGTCGGGGGCCTTCGAAGCCTCCTGCCGGAAGCCGTCGAGCTGCTTTTCGTTCAGACGGTTCTCGAGGAAGGCCCTGGCATACATGCCGGGTGAGGCATGTCCCTGGAAGAAGACCTGGTCGCCCCCGCCGGGGTGGTCCTGGCCGCGGAAGAAATTGTTGAACCCGATCTCGTAGAGGGTGGCGGCACCCGCATAGGTCGAGATGTGGCCGCCGACGGAGATCTCTGGACGCTGGGCTCGGTGGACGAGCATCGCGGCGTTCCAGCGCAGCCATTTGCGGTATTTGCGCTCGAGGCGCTCATCCCCGGGGTACTCGGGTTCCTGATCGGCCGGGATCGTGTTGACGTAGTCCGTGGTCGTGACCTTGGGCTGAGCCACGGAGTTCGAGGCGGCACGTCGACGCAGCGCCTCCATGATCTCGCTGGCACGCAGGGTACCGCGCTGGCTGACGAGCCCTTCCCAGGACTCCAGCCATTCGTCAATCTCTTCGTCACCGGTTCCCCTCGGGATTGCCGAGGTTGTGTCCTGGGTCATAGTCGTCCCTCTCAAACACGTCAGGTCCACGGGAAGGTGCTCCCGTGGACCCGACTATGAAAATTTATCAGCAGAAGCCGGCGATCTGCGCCCAGGCGTCCTTGTTCTCCTCCACACCGTCACGTGTGAAGGTGGCTTCGATCAGCCCGTAGGGCCGATCGGCGACGATGAGCACTTCGTTCGGGTTCTCCAAACCGAAGCGTTCGATGTCGTAGAGGAAATGGTGCTTATTGGGGCAGGAGAACCGGATCTCGTCGATCTCCGGCACAGCGTCGATGACCTTCTCACCCATCTGGTAGAGGGTGTGCTGCAGGGCATGCGAGTAGTGGTCGGTGAACGAGTCGAGGATGATCTCCTTGACCTTTTTGTACACGCCTTCGAAGTCGAGATCCGTTGTGTTGTAGATCCAGCGGGTCGCGATGTCGGTAGCGAGAATGCGGTCGTCGGTCTCCGGCAGGGTCGTGTATTTGTCCTTCGGGTAGCCGACGAAACCTGATTCGGTGGTTTTGAGCACGGTGAGCCCGTAGAAGCCGGAGATCAGGGTGGTCGTGTCGCTGTCGCGGGTTAGGACCGCGGTCCGGGTTTCGGGTGCGGACTTGTAGAACGAGTGGTTGTGATCGTTGATGCGCGACCAGCCGTATTCCTCTGCCGCCCAACGCCCACCGGTGACCCAGTCGAAGCTGGAGGTGAAGTGCTCGCCGAGGCCGAGGAGGAACTGTTCGGGTGAGCTCACTCCGAGTTCCTTGGCTTTGGCGAAGACCGTATTCTTCTGGGTGTCGGTGGCGACGACGTGCTCGTTGTTGCCCTCGGTGTGGGCGGTCTCGAAGTCGCCCCACAGCTGTGAGGTGACGTTGAGGTCGCGGATCTCGTGACGTTCGGAGTCACGGTAGACCCTCATCAAACGGTTCTCCGCCTTGCCGTACTGGTTCGTTGTCAGTTTCACCTTGCTCATCTTCTTGCTCCTGTTGCTGAAACCAGCGACCGCGCCGCGCTCGTAGCCGAGTGCAGCATGGTCTCTGTGACCAATTGATTTGCGAGATTGCCGGACGACTCGTCCTGCGAACTTCGGCGGTTTGTTGAGGATCTTCATCCCGCAGGGGGCCTGCTTCCCCTGGTGCTTGTGGGTGGTGCTGCCCGCTCAGCTTCTCAGCTTCCCCGGTAGGTGCTGTACGCGAACGGGCTCAGCAACAATGGTATGTGATAGTGCGCTTCACCGGCTTTGACCGTGAAGTCGATCGTCACCTGAGGATGGAAATGATCTTGCCCCTGGGTCTCGAAATAGGCGCCGGTACCGAATACGATCCGATAATCCCCGGCGCCGAGGTGGTCCGGTCCGAATTCCGAGACACGACCGTTTCCGTCCGTGCGGGCGTTCGCAATCACCTCGGCGCCGGAATACAGCGTGACCTCAAGGTCGGCGGCAGGGGTACCGAGCGTGGAGTCGAGAGCGTGGGCGGAGATGAAGCTCATACGAGGAGTCCTTCGAGTCTGAGTGCGGCGATCTGGATCAGCTGCTCGCCGACCTCGGCGAGTTCGTCGGCGGCGGTGTTGGCCATGCGGCGGTTGAGTTCCCCGAGGATCTCCTCGGGGTCTCGACCGGCGGCGCGGATGAGGAAGACACGGTCGAAGCGCTCTTCGTAGGCGGCATTGCCTGCTGCGAGTCGCTTCTGTACGTCTCCGCCGAGGGCACCCAGACCCGCCTGTTCGCGGGAGGAATGAGCCGCCTCGGCGCCGGAGCCCTTGGATTTCTCACCGATCCGGGGATGGTGGGACATGGCCTGGTTGATCTCATCATCAGACAGTGGATTCGCGCTGGTGCGGGCGGCTTCGACCGCGGACTCGGCATCGGGATACGGCCTGGCCTCGACGACTCCGTCGATCCACCGATCCACGTCGAGACACGGGCGCAATGCCGTGCGGGCGTCGTCGGCAGGGAGCCGATTGAACTCGTTCAGGTCCACACTGACCTCCTAGACATCGAGATCTGAAGCCTTATGTAAGGCGTTTCACATCTCGGAAGTATATTTCCATTTAACTGGTTCGAGTTTGGCCCGAGGGGTTCTCGATGTCAAATCTCGACCGACGACGTGGAGTGGGAATTTGGAAAACTTCTTCCGCAGAGTGGATAATGGATGAGCGTGCAGTGACAACGGCCCGTCCGACTGCCGAACGCTCTCCGCCGATATCACGACAATGAGGTTGAATGACGTCATGAGCAGGGAAACCCCGACGATCGTCTGCGCCCCCGATTCCTTCAAGGGCTCCGCCAGCGCCCCCGCAGCCGCCGCCGCCCTGGCTCGCGGTGCCCGCCAAGTGTTCCCCGAGTCGCAGATCACCGACCTGCCCTTCGCCGACGGGGGCGAGGGAACCCTCGACGCGCTGCTCGCCGTGTGGGGCACCCCGGCTCGCTCGGTCGACATCGTCGATGCCCTGGGACGGCCCGCAACTGCCCTGTTCGGCATCTCCGCCGATGGGAAGACCGCTGTCATCGAGGCCGCTCAGGCCAATGGCCTCCCGCAGGTCTCCGACGTTGCCCTCCAGCCTGAACGCGCCGACACCTACGGCGTCGGACTCATTGCCGCCCATGCCCTTGACCAGGGGGTCGAGGAGATTCTGCTGTGCATCGGCGGATCAGCGAGCACCGACGGCGGAGTCGGCATCGCCTCCGCTCTGGGCGCCGCCTTCACCGACTCCGCGGGCTCACCGATTGCGCCTGGCGGCGGAGGGCTTACGTCCCTGACTGCAATCGATGGCTCGGGCCTTGATCCGCGTGCCCGCGAGGTGCGCTGGCGCATCGCCGTCGACGTCGACAATCCACTCACGGGACCTCGCGGTGCCGCGGCAGTCTTCGGCCCCCAGAAAGGTGCCGATGCCGCGTCTGTATCCGTCCTCGACTCCGGCCTGGCCCACCTCGCCGAGGTGCTCGCCGGCTCTGAATCGGAGGCCTCGTCCTTGGCACTGACGCCCGGCTTCGGTGCCGCGGGCGGAATTCCTTTGGCGCTGACGACCCTGTTGGGCGCCGAGGTGGTGCCCGGGTCGACGATGGTCGCCGAGGCGGTAGGCCTGACCGAGGCCCTGGCGAAGGCCGATATCGTGCTCACAGGTGAGGGCTCTTTCGATTCCCAGTCCCTCGGAGGGAAGGTCGTTGCGGCAGTACGAGACCACGCCCCCGCCTCGGCGAGGATCATCGTCGTCGCCGGACGCGTCGCGCTCAGCCCCGCCGAATGCCGGGAAGCGGGCATCACCGCCGCACTGTCCATCGCACCTGGCCCGGCCGAGCTCGCTGAGCTCTCCGACCACGCCGAAGAGCTCATCGAAGCCACCGCCGCCCACGCATGCGCCCTCGTCCACGCCGGCGCGGGCGTCGCGGGCGCGGGCGCTATGGGCGTCACGGGCGCGCGACAGAACTGACCACCAGCACCAGCAGTCACCTACGAAAGGACACATCATCATGAGTGCACAGCTCGAAGTCGGACAAAACGCACCGGACTTCTCCCTGACCGACGCCAAAGGCAAGACCTACTCGAAGGCGGATTTCGCCGGGCAGAAGGTCATCCTCTACTTCTACCCTAAGGCCGCAACGCCTGGCTGCACGACCGAAGCCTGCGATTTCCGCGACAACCTCTCATCGCTGACCGGTGCCGGATTCCAGGTGCTCGGAGTCTCTCCCGATGACGCCGAAGCACTGCAGGCTTTCACGGACGACCAGCACCTGACCTTCCCGCTGCTCTCGGATCCGGGGGCAGCGCTGGCGAAGACCTACGGGTCGTTCGGTGAGAAGACCGTGGGCGGCAACACCTTCGAAGGCACCCTGCGCTCGACATTCGTCATCGCCGAAGACGGCACGCTCTCCGACGTCGAATACAACGTCGACGCCGAGGGCCACGTCGCCCGTCTCCGCGAGAAGCTCGGCGCCTGAGGCACAGCCTCTTCGACTAAACCTCCCTGACGTCACTAAATGCCCCCGGCGCCGGGCGCATTTAGTGACGTCAGGGAGGTTTACCGTGCAATGACGCGCTCAGAAATCACCCGTTTGACGTCTTCGAATGGCCCTGCGAGGAAAAGCTGTTTCCACGTCAGGTGAATCACCCTGTAGCCAAGAGCCGAAAGCTGGGCGTCACGGCTCTTCTCGTTCTCAAGCGCCTGTCGTGGAGTTCCTGGGCCCATGGAATACTTCGCCAAGCCGTCTACTTCAACAACGACTTTCGATGGTTGGTGACAGAAGTCGACCCGGGCGAATACGCGCCCGAACCTGTCCCTGAACTCGACCTGGGGCACGAAACCGCGAATGCCGTGTTCGAAGAAGCGTGCCGCGGCCACCGATTCTGCGGGAGATTCGCGAAGGGCATCCGCAAGGCCCAGCGCACACCTCGCTCGCCGCTGTGCACGGGCACCGTCGCACTCAACCAGAACTTCTCGGATAGCCTCCACCGACGTCCACTCCAGACGTAGAGCATGATCGATCATCGACACCGTGGTGGCGAGATCATAGGTCAAAGCAACATCAACGAGAGTTCGTTCAAGCGTGGTCACACGGTAGATCCCCACCGTTACCCAGCCACTGTGGGGCAAAGTGGTGTTGCGCACTCGTAGGTGGCGATGTTTACGTGAAGCGCCCGGCCTGATGACCTCAACCCTGCGATCCGGCAGAGTTACTGTCGGCAGACCATGGATCAGAGCGGCAGACAGATGTGAGAAGACTTCCCGCCCTCGGACCGAGGGCCTGACTGACTCCTGCTCATTCACTTTCTCCGCTCGCGCACGGATGAGCGCCTTGAGATTCTGTTCGGCATCCCGGCGGTCATTGAACAACTCGAACTCTTCAGCGTGCCCCTCATCCACGGCAGCCCAGACGCACTGATGCGCAGGGTTGTCACATATACGCTCGACGGCGTATCGGCCGCGAGCAATCCGCCGGAGACAGCAACGTTCGGCGCGCGCCAGTTCTCGCTTGCTGAAGCCTGAACGCAACAATCGCGCCGTAGTCATAATAGAGTACATAAAGCAGATAATGACAACAAATCGCATCAAACGCCACACTATGAGCAATATTGTGGATAACCCTGTGGATTACGTAATCGAAGTTCCGGCGCACACACTAAACCTCCCTGACGTCACTAACTACGCGCGGCGCCGGGCGCAATTAGTGACGTCAGGGAGGTTTAGGCGACCTGAGGGTCAGCGGGCGCGCAGCAGGCGGCCCTGAGGCTCGTCGAAGTTGACCGGGGCGCCGCGGAGGATGGTCTGCTTGACCGCACCGCGGACGGCACGCGTGTCGTAGGCGCTGATCTGGTTCCGGTGGTAGAGCTCCGTGGCATGAACGGTCCACTCTTCTTCGGGGGCGAAGACCGCGAAGTCTGCGTCGTTGCCGAGGGCGATCGCACCCTTGTCCTGTACTCCGGCGACCGCGGCGGGTGCCGAGGACATCCAGGCCACCACCTCGGCGAGGTCGATCCCGCGCCTGGCGGCCTCGGTCCACACCAGCGAGAGACCCAGCTGCAGGGAGGAGATTCCACCCCAGGCCGCACCGAAGTCACCGGTGTCGAGGAGCTTCAGCTCGGCAGTCGAGGGCGAATGATCGGAGACTATGCAGTCGATCGTGCCGTCGACGAGCCCCTGCCACAGAGCCTCACGGTTGGATTCCTCGCGAATCGGCGGGCAGCACTTATGTGTAGTTGCGCCGTCGGGGATCTCCTCTGAAGTGAACACGAGGTAGTGGGGGCAGGTCTCGACCGTGAGCTTCACGCCCTCGGCCTTGGCCTTGGCAATCTGCGGCAGCGCGTCGGCCGAGGACAGGTGCAGAATGTGGGCGCGGGCGCCGGTCTCCCTCGCCGCTTCGATGACGCGAGCGATCGCGACGTTCTCGGCCTCACGCGGACGGGAGGCGAGGAAGTCGCTGAACTTGCGGCCGGAGTTCTTCGGCGCCTCGGCCATGACCGAATGATCCTCGGCGTGGACGATGAGCAGACCGTCGTATTTCGCGAGCTCCGCCAGATCGGCGCGCAGCTCCTCGGGCTTCAGCGGCGGGAACTCATCGACGCCCGAGTCCTCGAGGAAACACTTGAAGCCGTAGACGCCGGCATCGAAGAGAGGCTTGAGGTCACTGGTGTTGCCGGGGATCGCTCCGCCCCAGAAGCCGACGTCGATGAAGGCCTTGGGCCCTGCGACCTCGCGCTTGATGTCCAAGGATTCGACATTGACGGTCGGTGGCAGGGAGTTCAGCGGCATGTCCACGATCGTCGTCACTCCTCCGGCTGCCGCTGCCCGGGTGGCGCTGGCGAAGCCCTCCCATTCGCTGCGGCCCGGGTCGTTGACGTGCACGTGGGAATCGACGAGGCCAGGCAGCAGCACCTGGTCGTCGCCGAGTTCGACGACCTTCGCATTCGCCGAGGTGGTCCCGCTCAGCACCGTGCCCCCGGTGGCGATCTCGATAATCCTGCCCTCGCGCACTCCGACTTCAGCAGCGCTCTGGCCCTCGGGCAGAACCGCCCGCTGTGCTCGGATGACCAGATCGAAGGCCTGGTCGGTAGCCTGTGTTCCGGCGTCGTCGACGTTCATACACTCTCCTCATTCACTCAGCCGAGACGGCCGAGGTGGTTCACCCAGCCAGGACGGCCGAGCCATTTCACCCGGCAGTGCCAGCCGGGCAGTTGTCCTCGGCAGCTGCGCCGAGCATGTCATACAAGTCCCCGAGGGCTCGGACTCGTGCATCCGACCCCCTCGGGGCCATGGTATACCAATTGTGACGTGGCCGACGTCGAAGCAGGCTGGCACAGCCTGCTGACCGCCGATCCCCTACTTCGCAGCGGCCAGCTCGCTCATCGGCGTCAGCGCCGTGGGGGCATCGGCCGGGGTCTGAGCGAGGACGTCGAACTCATTGATGCTGTCCAGCGCCGCACCCATGGAGATGTTCGTGACGCGTTCGAGGATGACCTCGACGACCACGGGGACCTGGTGTTCGTCCATGAGTTCCTTCGCCACCCGCAGACCCTCGCCGATGAGCTCGGGATCCTCGACGCGCAGCGCCTTGCACCCCAGCCCCTGCGCCACGGCCACATGGTCGACGCCGTAGCTGGCGGCTTCACCTGAGGAGTTGATGTTGTCGAAGGCCAACGACACCTCGAAGTCCATGTCGAAACCGCGCTGTGACTGCCGAATCAGGCCCAGGTAGGAGTTGTTGACGACGACGTGCAGGTACGGGATCTTGTGCTGTGCGCCGACGGCCAGCTCCTCGATCATGAACTGGAAGTCGTAGTCACCGGACAGGGCGACGACCGTCTCCTCCGGTTTGGCCTTCGCCACACCCAGCGCAGCGGGTCCTGTCCAGCCCAAGGGGCCGGCCTGACCTGCGTTGATCCAGTGGCGAGGCTTGTAGACGTGGAGCATCTGTGCACCGGCGATCTGGCTCAGCCCGATCGTCGACACATAGGTCACGTCCTCATCGAACGCAGCGTTCATCTCCTGATAGACCCGCTGGGGCTTGATCGGCATATCCGTGTAGTTGGTCTTGCGGTGCTCGGTGGACTTGCGCTCCGTGCATTCGCCGGCCCAGCCGGTGAAGTCCGGCAGCGCGCCAGCGCCCGTGCCCTCGGCCCGCCCGTGAGCGGCAGCCAGCAGTGCGTCGAGCGCGGCCCCTGCGTCGGAGACGACGCCGTAGTCGGGTGAGAAGACGCGTCCGATCTGTGTGGGTTCGATATCGATGTGGACGAATTTGCGTCCCTCACGGTAGACGCCGAGGTCACCGGTGTGACGGTTGGCCCAGCGGTTGCCGATGCCAATGACCAGATCGGATTCCAGGAATGAGGCGTTGCCGTAGCGCACGTGTGTCTGGATGCCGACCATGCCCGCCTGCAGCGGGTGGTTGTCCGGGATCGTGCCCCATCCCATCAGCGTCGGTGAGACCGGGATCGAGGTCGCCTCGGCGAATTCGACGAGCTTGTCCGCGGCATCGGCGTTGAGGATTCCGCCGCCGGCGATGATGAGCGGGTGCTTGGCCGCTGCGATGAGGTCGAGGACCTTCTCCGCCTGAGCCGAGGTGGCCGCTGGCTTCGAGGGCACCAAGGGTTCGTAGGTGTCGATGTCGAAGTCGATCTCGGTCTGCTGGACGTCGATCGGCAGGTCGATGAGGACCGGGCCGGGCCGGGCCGAGCGCATGAGCTGGAAGGCCGACTGGAAGACGCCGGGCACCTGTCCCGCTTCGAGCACGGTCTTGGCCATCTTGGTCACGGGCTTCGCGATGGAGGCGATGTCTACGGCCTGGAAGTCCTCTTTGTCGAGGACCGCGACGGGTGCCTGTCCGGTGATACACAGGATGGGCTGTGAGTCCGCTGCCGCGGCGTAGAGGCCGGTGATCATGTCTGTACCGGCAGGCCCCGAGGTGCCCAGGCAGATGCCGATGTTCCCTGCCGCTGCCCGCGTGTACCCGTCGGCCATATGGGAGGCCCCTTCGACGTGGCGAGCCAGGGTGTGGCGAATTCCGCCGTGGGCCTTCATCGCTGAGTACAGCGGGTTGATGGCCGCGCCCGGCAGGCCGAATGCCTCCGTGGCGCCTTCCTTTTCGAGGATGAGCACCACCGCGTCAACTGCGCGCATACGTGTCATTGTTCTTCCTTCGCTTCAGCGGCCCACGTTCGAGCGGACCGGGTTCGGTGGCCCGCAATGGGCCGAGTTGGATGAGCCGGCGACGACGCTGTCGCCGGCCCGGTTCGTGGTGGAATGAAGCCGCCGAGGTGGCGCTTCAGTCCTGGTTCTTACCGGAGAGCTGCTCGACGACGGTGAAGAGCCCCGAGTGGTCGAGTCCGCCGTTGCCCTGCTGGACGGTCGAGGCGACGAGCTGGGCGACGGCGGATCCGAGGGGGATCGCGACTCCGGCCTCGCGGGCGGCGGCGGTGACGATGCCCATGTCCTTGTGGTGCAGCGCCAGCC
The DNA here is from genome assembly GCF_014897515.1 of Brevibacterium sp. FME17. Classification (NCBI taxonomy): domain Bacteria; kingdom Bacillati; phylum Actinomycetota; class Actinomycetes; order Micrococcales; family Brevibacteriaceae; genus Brevibacterium; species Brevibacterium sp. FME17. The sequence goes on along the minus strand of NZ_JABUYD010000012.1, from coordinate 65,790 downwards.
GGAAGCCGGGCTCGAAGGAGCGGTCGAGCATCTTCTGGCCCTTCTGATCAAGGACCTTCGATCCGGCCAATCCGCCGCCGAGGACCTGCAGCGCCGAGGTGGTCTCGACTCCATAGGCTTCGAGGAAGACGACGGCCTCGGCCAGGAGTTCGATGTTGCCGGCGACGATGAGCTGGTTCGCGGCCTTCACGGTCTGCCCCGAGCCCGAGGGGCCGACGAGCACGATGGTCTTGCCGACGGCGTCGAAGACATCGGAGACGGCATCGAAGTCGGCCTGTTCGCCGCCGACCATGATCGACAGGGCACCGTTGACCGCTCCCGCTTCGCCGCCGGAGACCGGTGCGTCGAGGGGCTTGAGGCCCTTCTCTGCGGCCTGGGCGGAGAGGTTCTTCGCAACGTCAGGGCGGATGGTCGAGTTATCGATCCAGTAGGCGCCGGACTTGGCATGGGCGAGGATGCCTTCCTCACCGGTCAGCACGTCTTCGACGTCTGGGGAATCGGGAACCATGGTGATGATGACATCGGCACCGTCGACCGCCTCGGCAATGGTGCCTGCGGCCTGCCCGCCTGCCTTCGCGAGTTCCGCGGCCTTCTCAGGTGAGCGGTTGTAGCCGCGGACGGTGAAGCCGGCGCTGACGAGATTCTTGGCCATCGGCAGGCCCATGATTCCGAGTCCGATGAATGCGATTGTCTTGCTCATGTTCGTGTCCTATCTACGATGTCGATGAAAGTTGGTGAGGGCAGGTTCAGTTCGCGAGCCACTGAAATGCGGTGGTCCGGTCCTGCTTGTATTCGAGGGCGACCTGGCCGGTGTAGCCGAGTTCGTAGGAGCGGTTGATCCAGTCCTGCAGCGGCAGTTCGCCCGTTCCTGGTGCTCCGCGGCCGGCGGCATCGGCGATCTGGATGTGCCCGAACTTCGCGGCGTCGGCCTCGATGACAGCGGCCACGTCATCGCCGTTGATCGACATGTGGAAGAAGTCGGCGAGGACGGCGACGTTGACCACACCCTGGGCCCGGACCTTCTGAACCACGTCGGCGGCGTCGGATGCGCGCTTGAGCGGATAATCCTCTGCCCCTGAGACGGGCTCGACGAGCACGGTGCCCTCGATGGCGGCGACGGCGTCGGCGGCGAGTTTGAGGTTCTCGATGGCGACCTCGTCCTGCTCCTCAGGCGTCTGGCCTTCGGTGCGCAGGCCGTAGAGGGCGTTGAAGGCGCGGCAGCCGGTGCGGCGTCCGATCTCGACGACAATGTCGACGTTGGCTGCGAAGTCCGCCTCGGCGCCCTTGATAGAGACCATGCCGCGATCACCTCCGGCCATGTTCCCGGCCCAGAAGTTCAGACCCTTGAGTTCGACGCCTGCGTTGTCGAGTGAGGCGATGAACTCATCGACCTCCGCCGAGGTGGGGGTCGGGTTGCCGTCGAAGGGCCACCAGAATTCGACCTGGTTGAACCCGGCGTCCTTCGCCGCCTGGGCGCGCTCCATCACGGGCAGCTCGGTGAGCAGGGTGGAGCAGTTGAGGATGTAGCTGTCGGCATTGGTGAAATCGAAGTTCGTCATGGGGTTCTCCTTCGCGTCGCTGCGAGTACGGATTCTCTGTTTTCCGTATTGTGGAATTGTGTTTCCGTTTGATGAAATCAAGCATAAGCAGGCGGCTAGTGGATCGTCAACCCCGCGACGAAAAGAACCCTCCGGGCGCTGAGCAACCTTTAGCGGGGTTGCCCAGCACCCGGAGGGTGGCTGAGAAGTGAAAGGTCAGCCCTTGACGGGCTCTCCATCGACCCACACACGGGCGATGTCGGCTGGGGTTCCCATGGCGAAGATCTTCGCCAGGGCGTCCTCGTCGCTGCTTGCGTGCTCAAGTCCCACGGCCAGGGGCTGACCTTCTGCTGGCGCGATATAGGCGGCGTCGAAGCGCTTGCCCACGGACAGATCGCCCACCTCATCCGACAGCTCGAGGGCCTGTGCTCCGGCCGCGGTGGCCAGGTGCAGCAGGTGCGCAGAGGTCAGCGGCAGCCCGCCGGAGGGGTCGAGCTGCTGCATGAAGTAGGCCTGCACGCCCTCCTTGAGCAGGGAGAAGCCCGTTCCCGCGCCCACGTCGGAGCCGAGCGCAACGCGGACTCCGGTTTCGATGTGTCTGCGCAGCGGGAAGAAGCCGCTGGCCAGGTTCGAATTCGAGGTCGGACAGTGCGCCGAGGCGGCCCCGACCTCTGCCATGCGGGCCAGTTCGCGATCACTCGGGTGCACATTGTGGGCCAGGATCGTCCGTCGGTTCAGCAGTCCCGCCCGGTCGTAGGTGTCGAGGTAGTCCAGGGCTTCGGGGAACATCTCGGCGACACCGGCGACCTCGTCGCGGTTCTCGTTCAGGTGAGAGGTCACCCAGATGCCCGGGTTGTCAGCCACCAGCTGCCCTCCGGCGGCCAGCAGCTCCTGTCCGGCGGAAAAGGAGAAGCGCGGCGTGACCGCGTATCGCAGGCGGCCTTGGCCATGCCAGCGGTCGATGAGGCCCTGGCTCTCCGACACGGATTTCTCCACGCTCGTCAGCAGCGGTTCCGGGAGGATCCGGTCGCTGGTGACCAGGCCCGATGTGATCCGCAGACCCACCTCGGCGGCCTGGGAGAAGAAGGTGTCCATGGCGCTGGCGAAATGCGAACCGAAGACCATCGCCGAGGTGGTCCCCGCCGAGGTCAGCCCGGTGAGGAAATCACCGGCCACGGCCGAGGCATAGGCCTCGTCACCGAGCTTCGTCTCCTCGGGCAGGGCGCAGTGGTCGAGCCAGTCGAGCAGGGGCATGCCGAGGTAGCCGATGGCGCGGACCTGCGGGTAGTGGACGTGGGTGTCGATGAGGCCGGGAATGAGGACACCGGCACGGAGGTCGACCACCTCGGCGTCGGAATGTTTGGCCGCAGCTGCGGCGAAGTCGGTGCGGGCGATGATCTGTCCGTCATCGACGACGATGGCGACGTCTGAGTCCGAGCGCAGGGCGCCGCCGGCAAAGGGGTCGCTCGGTGTGTCGAAGACACGGGCACGATAGATGAACATGGTGGTGCTCCTTGAAGAATGAAGTGTGGTCTGGTGAAAGTCAGCCCATGCGGCCAAGCAGATCGGCGGCGACGCTGAGTGCGATCGTCGCCGGCTGTTTGCCAGGCAGATCGGGCAGTCCGATGGGGCAGTCGATGGTGTCGACGGACTCGGGTGTGTGGCCCTCGGCGATGAGGTTCTTCCGGAACCGCTGCCATTTGGCGCTCGAGCCGATGAGCCCGATGGAGCCGAGGTCGCCGCGGGTCAGTGCCGCATCGCAGAGGTGGAGATCCTCGGCGTGGTCGTGGGTCATGATGAGAACGTGCGTACCGGCAGGCAGCCCGACGAGCACCTCTTCGCCGACAACGGCGAACTCGCGATGAATCGCAGCCACGGGCGGCTCCAACCGGTCGAGCTCCCCTAGGTGCTCCGGGCGAGAATCGCTGACGTGGACATCGATGTCGTGGCGGGCCAGGATCCGGGTCAGCTCGAGCCCGATGTTGCCGATGCCGAAGATCGCCACCGAGGCGGGCACGGGCAGCGGTTCGAGCAGAACGCTGACCTCCCCGCCGCAGCATTGGCGCCCGTATTTGGCGGGTGCTTTGTCGTTGAGTCGCAGAGTGAGCATCTCGGGTTCGGCGCGGTGCTCCCCCGACGCCGAGTCTGCTGCGGCGGCGAGGATCTCGCGGGCACGGGTGACGGCCGTCATCTCCAGATTGCCGCCGCCGATGGTCCCATACAGGTCATCGGCGGTGGCGATCAGCTTCGCTCCGGCTTCACGCGGGGCGTGCCCGCGAACCGAAGCAAGAGTGACGAGGACGGCCGGCACTCGAGCCTTCCGAAGCTCGGCCGTTGTGTCCATCCAAGTCATGATGGGACACTGATGCCTTCCGGATTCTCCCGCGCAGCATCGCCGGACGCAGCCGCAGCGCCAGTGGCAGCCGCACCGCTCGTGGCAGGTGAGCGCACCGATTCGATGGCCCAGAACACGGCTTCGGGAGTCGCCGGTGAAGCCAGCTCAACCGACGGCCCCACACCGCCCGGCTCGGACTCAGCGCCGAACGCGGCCACAGCGTCTCGCAGGGCTTCGCGGACGGAGAAGGCAAGCATGAGCGGAGGTTCGCCCACGGCCTTCGAACCGTAGACGGCGCCCTCTTCGTGCGCCTTGTCCAGCACCGCAACGTTGAAGATCTCGGGGGCTTCGGAGAAGCTGGGGATCTTGTACGTGCTTGCGGCCTGGGTGGCTAGGCGACCTCGGCTGGGTTTGTCTGATTCATCCCAGCGCAGGTCTTCCAGTGTCAGCCAGCCGGCGCCCTGGACGAAGCCGCCCTCGATCTGGCCGAGGTCGATCAGGGGTGAGAGCGAGTCGCCGACGTCATGGACGATGTCGACGCGACGCAGCGTGTAGGAGCCGTCGAAGCGGTTGACCTCGACCTCGGACGCGGCAGCCCCGTAGGCGAAGTATTTGAAGGGTTCGCCGGTCATGATCGACAGGTCCCAGTGCAATCCCTCGGTCCGGTAGAACCCGGAGGCCGAGAGCTGGATCCGCTGGAAGTAGGCGGCGTTGATGAGCTCTTCCCAGGTCACTGTCTTCTTCGAGGACAGTGCGCTGACGATGCCGCGGCTTACGCTCACCTCGTGGGCGGGTGCCCCGAGGATCCCGGCTGCCACCTGGGTCAGACGATCCCGGATCTGCTCGCAGGCGTCCTTGACCGCACCGCCGTTGAGGTCGGTGCCGGAGCTCGCCGCCGTCGCCGAGGTGTTGGGGACCTTGTCCGTGCGCGTGGGCGCGAGCCGCACCGTGGACAGAGGCACACCGAGAGTGGTGGCCGCGACCTGCAGCATCTTCATGTGCAGGCCCTGTCCCATTTCGGTGCCGCCGTGGGTGACGAGGACAGAACCGTCCTTGTACACCAGCACGAGGGCCCCGCCCTGGTTGAAGGCGGTGAGGTTGAACGAGATCCCGAACTTCACAGGGGTCAGCGCGATCGCGCGTTTGACGTGATCGTTGCGGGCATTGAACTGCTCGATCTCGGCTTCCCGAGCCTCCACCTCGGCGGTAGTGACGACCTGGTCCCAGGTGGCCTCCAGCCTCTCTGGGTGACGCACGGGCTGGTAGTACGGGGTGTCCTGGCCGGCTTGGTAGAAGTTGCGGCGACGCAGCTCTCGAGCCGACAGACCCAGCTTCGGGGCGACCCGGCCGAGGATGTCCTCCATCACCAGCATGCCCTGCGGCCCGCCGAACCCGCGGAACGCGGTCTGCGAAGTCTTGTTGCACTTCGCGATGCGACCGGCCACGCGGATATTGGGCACCCAGTAGGCGTTGTCGATGTGGCACATGGCCCTGGTGAGCACGGGCTCGGACAGGTCGAGGCTCCACCCGCCGTCGGCGGTCAGCGTCGCATCCAAGGCAAGGATCTTGCCTTCCTCGGTGAAGCCGATCTTCCAGGACGAGTGAAAGCCGTGACGTTTGCCGGTCATCGTGATGTCGAGCGTGCGGTTGAGTCGCAGGCGCACCGGACGACCGGTGAGCTTCGCGCCGAGAGCCGCGAGTGCGGCGTAACCGTGGGGCTGCATCTCCTTGCCGCCGAAACCTCCGCCCATGCGCAGGCACTGCACGGTCACCTCGTGGGCGGGAACCCCGAGGACATGGGAGACGATGTCCTGCGTTTCGGTGGGATGCTGTGTCGAGCACTGGACGAAGATCTGTCCGCTCTCGTCGACCTGAGCCAGTGAGGCCTGGGTCTCGAGGTAAAAGTGCTCCTGACCGGCGAACTCGAATTCGCCTTCGAACACGTGGGCGGCATCGGCGAAGGCTCCCGTGGCGTCACCCTTGTCGATGACGGGCTGGATGCCGTGGAAGCTGCCCGCCTCGATCGCCTCACGTACGGTGACGAGCGAGGGCAGGGTGTCGTAGTCGACGACCACAGCCGCGGCTCCGGCCTTCGCAGCTTCGAGGTCGTTGCCGAGGACCCAGGCGACGGGCTGGCCGTAGAACATCACTTCGTCGACGGGCAGCATCGGTTCGTCGTGCTTGACGCCCTGGTCGTTGACGCCGGGGATGTCTGCAGCGGTGATGACGCGAACGACTCCGGGCACCGCATAGGCACCGTCGATGTCGACCCTGTTCAGTTTCGCGTGGGCCTGAGTGGACTGCACCGGGTAGGCGTGGAGGACGCCGGCGAGGCGTCCGACGAGGTCATCAGTGTAGAGGGCAGCTCCGGTGACGTGGCCGAAGGCGCTTTCGTGATGGTGGCTCTCACCGACGATGGGGTCGGTGGGGCGCTGTGAGAGGTGGCTCATCGTCCTGCCTCCTGTTCTGCATAGAAGCGTTCCAACGAGGACCGCAGCATCGCGGTCCGATATTTCGCACTCGCCCGGTGATCGTCCATCGGGGTGCCTTCTGCTGCCAGTGTTTCGGCTGCGCCGTGGACGGTGTCCAGCGTCCAGGGTGCGCCTTCAAGCAGCGCCTCGGTGGCCCTGGCGCGCAGCGGGGTGGCCGCGACTCCGCCCAGACCGATCCGAGCCTTGGTCACGATCCCGTCTGCAACGGTCACGGAGTAGCCGATGGCGACCGAGGAGATGTCGTCGAAGCGGCGCTTTGCGATCTTCTGGAACGAGGTCATGGGGGCCAGCGGCAGCGGGATGCGGATCGCAGAGATGAGTTCCCCGGCACCCCGCACGGTCTGCCGGTAGCCGGTGAAGTACTCGGCGAGTTCCACGACCCGTGACCCGGTCGCCGAGGTGAGCACGAGCTGTGCGTCCAAGGCCAGGAGCGCCGGCGGGGTATCACCGATGGGTGAGCCGGTGCCGAGGTTGCCGCCGATGGTGGCGGCATTGCGGATGAGTCGGGAGGCGAACTGCGGAATCAGTTTGCCCAGCAGCGGGATCGAGCCGGCGAGTTCGCGTTCGAGTTCGCTCAGGGTGTGGGCGGCTCCGAGTTCGATGTATTCGTCGGTGCGGGTGATGCCGCGCAGTTCGGCCAGGCGGTCGATGGCGAGCATCGATTTGGCGCGTGCCCCCTTGATGTTGACCTCGACGCCCCAGTCGGTGGCGCCGGCGACGACGAGAACCTCGGGTTCGGCAGCCAAGATATCCAGCGCCTCGGCGAGGGTGGACGGGCGACGGTAGCGTCCGGCTTCACCGGTGGCAGTATCCGTGCGGTGAATATCGGTGCTCGCCGAGGTGGGCGCCGACTTCTGGGTGCGCGCGGCAATCGAGTCGCCGGGTTCGGGCTGGCCCAGTGCGTAGGCGGCGTCGCGGATGGGGCGATAGCCAGTGCAGCGGCAGAGGTTGCCGGACAAGGAGTGGATGTCGAAGCCGTTGGGACCGCAGTGGTGGTCCTCGTCCGCTGCGGCTGAGGCAGCCGAGGCGTCGTCGGCACGTTCGGGCCGGTAATATTCGGCGGCCATGGAGCAGATGAAGCCGGGGGTGCAGTATCCGCATTGGGATCCGCCGCGCACGGCCATCTCTTCTTGGACGGGGTGGACGGATTCACCGTCGACGAGCCCTTCGGCTGTGATGACCTCTTGGCCATCGAGTGCTGCGGCGGGCAGCAGGCACGAGTTGACCGAGGTCCATCGGGTGGTCCCATCGGCGTCGGGGCGGGCGACCATGATCGCGCAGGCTCCGCATTCGCCTTCGGCGCAGCCTTCTTTTGCTGCGGTGAGGCCGACTCCGCGAAGGAAGTCCAAAGCATTTGTGTGTGGGGGGCCCTCAATCTCATGAACGGCTGAGTTCACTGAAACCTGGGCGGTGGAACGTTGAGTTGCCGGGGCAGACATCGCACTTACCTCCTGCGCCTCGTCTCTGCGGCGCACAGTGCATGGTTAGAACATTTGCTTCATTCTTCGAAACTTCTGGTTATCCATGCGAACAGCAGCGAAGAACGTGGTGTCGAGATGACGGTGTGGCCCGATTGACCGGGTGACCCGTCAGTGCAGCGACTGACGGGCTTCAGTCGCCGTGCGCGATCTGGCCCTTTCCCCAAGCAAGATGTCCCATCATTTCACTCATCCACCCAACATAGCCGAAATCGGTCCGCGAACGAAGTACAGCACGAATCCTGCGGACACGAGCCAGAGGAGCCAGTGGACGTCTTTGCCGCGCTTGCTCATCGCGTGGATGACGGCCCAGGAGATGAACCCGACGCCGATTCCGTTGGCGATCGAGTAGGTCAGCGGCATCGTGACCATGGTCAGGAACACCGGCAGTGAGGTGCGGAAGTCGCTCATGTCGATCTCGCGGATCTGAGTGACCATCATGGCACCGACGACGACGAGCGCGGCGGCGCCGGCTTCCATCGGGATGACTCCGATGAGCGGTGCGAAGAACATCGACAGCAGGAACAGCACACCGGTGATGCAGGCGGCAAGTCCGGTTCGTGCACCTTCGGCAATGCCTGCTGCTGCGTCGACGAACACGGTGTTCGACGAGGCGGAGGCTCCACCACCGGCGACTGCGCCGAGGCCCTCGACGATGAATGCTCCGCGGATGCGGGGGAACATTCCATCCTTCGTCTGCAGACCGGCGCTGCGCGCGAGCCCGGTCATTGTGCCCATGGCGTCGAAGAAGTTCGTGAACACCAGAGTGAAGACGAGCATTGTGGCTGCGAGGACGCCGATGCGCTCGAAGGCTCCGAACAGGTCGAAGGCTCCGATGAGGGAGAAGTCCGGCAATGCGACGATCTGGCTGGGAATCTCAGGTGCTGCAAGGTTCCAGCCCTTCGGGTCCGGACTGACCGGATCTCCCACGGTGCCCAGCTTTGCGATCGCCTGGATGACCATCGCAAGGATCGTGGCCACGACGATGCCGATGAGGATTCCACCGGGAACGTTGCGAGCGACGAGGATGCCGATGAGGAACAGTGCGACCACGAACACCAACGTCGGCAGCGAAGCGATCGATCCGTCCTGTCCCAGCTGGACGGGAGGTCCGGCCGGAGTGCGGGTGACGAAGCCGGAGTTGACGAAGCCGATGAACGCAATGAACAGGCCGATGCCGACCGTGATCGCGACCTTCAGTGCGTGGGGCACGGCGTTGAAGATCGCGGTTCGGATGCCGGTGGCTCCGAGGACGACGATGATCACACCGTTGATGACGACGAGCCCCATGGCTTCGACCCAGGTCACTTCCTGAACCACGGATACGGCCAGGAAGCTGTTCATGCCAAGGCCCGCGGCGAGCGCGAAGGGCAGCCTCGCGACGACTCCGAAGAGGATCGTGATGACACCGGCGACGAGGCCGGTGACAGCGGTCAGTTGGGCGAAGTCGAGCGACCCGCCCGCGACATCCTCGGAACCGCCCAGGATGAGGGGGTTGAGGACGACGATGTAGGCCATCGCGACGAAGGCGACGATGCCTCCGCGGATCTCTTGCTTGATCGAGGAACCACGTGATGTGATTTCGAAGAATCTGTCGAGCAGGCCGGGACTCCCGCTGCTCTCGGCGGCGGACTCTGTGTCCCGCCGTTGGTCGTTGTCAACCTTTTTCATGGATCACCTCAAGTTGTTCGATTTGATCAGCCGTCAACATCATCGTTGGCGACCATGCGCCTTGAACATGCGCAGAGAAACGGGCGCTGCTTCCACGACAGAAACTTTTTTTCGCATCATGGAAAGACACTTCCGTTCCGACTGACCAGTTAAGTCTGTTTTGCATAATGTGTCAACGATCACAATCTGGCTACGAGGACCGACCGCCGCCGATTCACCCGATTCGACCACACACAATCATCGCAAATCTCGCGCCTGGCGCTGCCATCGGGGTGCGGGCCGTTGCCGCGAAAGGGTGGGTATCCACTGCCGAACGGTCTAGGATCGATGCCACATTCGAGAGCGGCACCGATGCCGATTCCCGAGGAGGACCCGTATGTCTGAGCCGACACTCATCGGATCTGTCCAGAGAGCTGCCGCGCGTCGTCGGCCTGCCCCTGCCCACGGCATACCACCTCCTGCGCACCCTCGTCTTCGAAGGCTATCTGAGCAAAAACGAAGACGGATACCTGCTCGGGCCAGCCGCCTCACAGCAACAGCGTTCGTCCCCGCAGCAGAGACTCCCACGGATCCGACCCGTGCTGCGCTCCCTGCGCGACGAACTCGGCGGTGCCACATACCTCTCGATCTACGATCACAGAGAGATCCGACTCGTCGATATCGCCGATGGCCCCACCGCACCCGCGGTCGTCCTCTGGGCGGGCGTTCACGAATCGGGACATGCAACAGCATTCGGGAAGGCAATCCTCGCCGGCCTCACCCAAGACCAGCGGGCCGTCTACATCGACCGTCATGATCTTTTCGACCTCATCCCGAGCACGGTCACGAACCGCGGAGCCCTCGAGAGGAGTCTGAATACAACCCCCACGGTCTGGTCCGACTCCGAGGAATATCTGCTTGGGACCTCTTGCCTGGCGACGACGATCAGCGCAGGTGAGACGGTCGGGGCAATTGCGGTCCCCCTGCCATCACATAGGCCGGATACACATGACCAGGCCCTCACATTGCAACGGGCGACACGGCGACTGAGCAGAATCATGGACGCTTCGACGGCCTGAGCGATGGATGCGGCGGGCATATGCACCTCTTCGATCCGGCTGTGAAGTTCTCCTGTTCTGGAATCGTGGGCGAGGGCCTGCCCGTGGCCGTGGGCCAGGCGCTCTCGTTCTCGCGCAAGGGCCTCGACAACATCGCCGTCGCCGTGGCGGGGGAAGGTGCCGCCAACCAGGGCGTGTTCCACGAGTCCCTCAATCTGGCTGCGCTGTGGAAGGTGCCGGTCATCTTCGTCTTCGAAGACAACGATTGGGGAATCTCGGTTGCGCGCGCCACATCCACCTCGGTGACCTCCAACGGCGGCGGACCCAACCTGATCGAAGTCCATACGCTTCGCCTGTGGGGACATTTCGAAGGCGATGCTCAGGGATACCGCCCGAACTTGAAGGAGTGCCCGGCCTCGACCCGATCCCCACCTACGAAGCTCAGCTGAAAGGAAGCGGCGTCATCGACGACTTCCGGCAGCCAACAACTGCCACCCCAATACCAGGAGGACAGCAATGACAACGACAGCACAGCCATCGACCCGTCGCCTCAACACCGCTAAGGCCACGGTTGAAGCAATTGCCACGGAGATGGACCGCGATGAGAATGTGTTCGTCATGGGCGAGGACGTCGGCGACTACGGCGGCATCTTCTCCTCGATCACAGGCCTGTTCGAGCGATTCGGCCCAGAGCGCGTCATCGACACCCCGATCTCGGAGACCGGATTCATCGGAGCTGCGACGGAGGGCATGCGGCCGATCGTCGAGCTCATGTTCGTCGACTTCTTCGGCGTGTGCATGGACCAGATCTACAATCACATGGCCAAGATCGACTATGAGTCCGGCGGCAATGTCACGGTTCCGCTCGTGCTCACGACCACAGTCGGCGGGGGCTATTCCGATGGGGCGCAGCACTCCCAATGTCTGTGGGGAATATTCGCACATCTGCCGGGCATGATGATCGTCGTTCCGAGCAATCCAGCCGATGCTGCGGGACTGATGACAACGGCGATCCGGGACGACAATCCCATCGTCTTCATGTTCCACAAGGGAGTTCAGGGACTGCCGTGGATGGCGAAGAACCGCCGGTCAATCGGCCTGTCAGGGGAGATCGCGGCAAGGATCACAGAACACGACCCCAGCATGCTCAAGACACCGATCGAGCGCGTCGCCAACCCCGATATCCCGATCCCCTACGCTCGCCCCTTGGAGTATGCAGCCTTGCCGACTCCTGCAGGGATCAAAGAGGCGATCCTCAAGCAGGTGAACCGATGACTGAGATCGTCTTCCCCACGCTGTCGGAGAACAGTCCGGACACGGAGGGCGTCGTCTCCACGTGGTTCGCCGAGGACGGCAGCAAGGTGTCAATAGGGATCTCATCGCTGAGGTGGCTGTGGACAAGGTGGACGCCGAGGTGACCGCACCCGAATCTGGAACGTTGAGCCATGTGGTTGCCGAAGGTGGAGCGACAACCCAAGGGTCGGTGATCGCGACGATCGCCTCGACCTGAGCGAACAACGATCCGGCACGATGCCCTGAGCTGGCTCCAGCCATTTCCAGGTGCATCCGAGCACAGAAAAGCCTGAGCCGTGACATCGTCTTCCAACGATGTCACGGCTCAGGCAAAACGCGGTGGCGGTGGTGTCTGGTTGCACGACATCGTTCCGCTATGTCTCCCGACATAGTTCCGGTCTCTGTCTCACGACATCAATCCCCTGGTGTGTCACGACATACTTCCGCTGGTGTCTCGCGACATCGTTCCTCTATGAACGATTCAAACAAGAACCGCTCGATCATCCTCGCCATCACCGAAGGCGGACTCACCCAGACCCAAGCAGCCCAACGCTTCAACGTCTCCACCCGCTGGATCCGGACCCTCCTGACCCGGTACCGCACCGGAGGCCTCGACGCCGTCGACCCACAATCGAAACGCCCCCACACCAACCCCAACGCCACCGATCAGGCCACCACCTCCACGATCCTGACACTGCGCGACTCCCTGAACGCCGACGGCCTCGATGCCGGACCCGAATCAATCTGGGACCGACTCCCAGCACAGACCCGACCCAGCACCGCTACGATCTGGCGAATCCTGCGCCGCAACAACACGATCACCGACCAACCCCAGAAACGACCACGCTCGTCCTGGCACCGATTCGAAGCCGCAACCCCAAACGAGACCTGGCAATCCGACTTCACCCACTGGCCCCTCGCCGATGGCACCGACACCGAGATCATCTCCTGGCTCGATGACCACTCCCGCAAACTCCTCCACGCCACCGCCCACACCCCCGTGACCGGACCTATCGTCATCGACACCTTCAGCCAGACCATGGATGCCTACGGGCCACCAACATCTACCCTGACCGATAACGGCATGGTCTACACAGCCCGATTTTCTCGCGGCAACGACGGCACACGCGACCAACCCAACGCCTTCGAGCAACTCCTGTCCGACCTGGCCATCACGCAGAAGAACGGTGGCCCCAACAAACCGACCACGCAGGGCAAGATCGAGCGCTATCACCAGACGCTCAAACGGTGGCTCAGAGCCGACGGGGACGTCGAATCGGTCGAGGCACTCAACGAGCAGCTGGTCAGATTCGCCCACGTCTACAACACACAGCGGCCCCATCGGGCTATTGGCAGGCGCACGCCCGACACCGCCTATAACGCCACACCGAAGGCACAGCCGGTGATCGAGGTCGGCAACCGAGTCTGGCGCATCCGTTACGACCGAGTCGATGCCTACGGAAAGATCAGCCTGCGCTTTGCCGGCAGACTCCGACATCTGGGCATCGGGAGAGCATATGCGCAAAAGCGAGTTCTCTTACTCGTCCATGACCGGGAAACGATGGTCATCGACCGAGGCGCAGGAGCAATCATCGCGCAACACACGATCGATATCGAGAAGAACTACCAGCCATCGAAAGGAACGATGACGTGAGACATGACCGGAATGATGACGTGAGACAGAACCGGGCCAGAAATGAAAAATGTGCCGCGACATCGTAGGAACGATGTCGCGACACATCACAACGCGGTGGCGGTGGGATTTGAACCCACGGTAGGGGGATGCCCTACACGACATTTCGAGTGTCGCACCTTCGGCCGCTCGGACACGCCACCGCGGACAACATTACAGTCAGGCCCAGGTGGCAACCAAATCGAGCGAGAGTGACTTGAACCACTGCCCTGCTTCACGCTTCCGACGGCGCTCAGCCAGCAGCGCTCTCCCGCTTTGCGGCGAAGAAATCACTCAGCAGGCTGCGGCACTTCTTCGCCGCCACGCCGGAGTAGACCTCAGGATGATGCAGTGCGGCGCGGTCTCGCAGCAGATCCCAGACCGAGCCTGCAGCACCGGCCTTTTCATCGAAGGCCCCATAGACGACTCGCGCCACCCGAGACCCGACGACTGCACCTGCGCACATTGCGCAGGGTTCGAGGGTGACGACGAGAGTGACGTCGTCGAGGCGCCACCGTCCGGTCGCCTCGGCGGCATTGCGCAGAGCCATGAGCTCAGCATGCCCGAGAGGATCCTGATCGACTTCGCGTCGATTATGACCGCGGCCGATGACCGAACCTTCGGCATCGAGAACCACGGCCCCGACGGGCACGTCGTCATGTTCACCGGCCAGGGCCGCCTCGGCGAGGGCAAGAGTCATCCAGTCCTGGAAGTGCGGGTGAGCACCAAAGCCGAGTTCTGCACTTTCCTCCGGTGCGCTCAGCGGGCGGCCTGAAGCTGGTCGGCGAATCCGACGGTCTCGCCGACGTGAGCGACGACGCGGGCAGGATCCGAGCGGTACTTCTCCACCTGTTCGATGAGCTCTGCGGGCAGGACTCCGCGATCGGCATAGATCTCAGCATCGCCGCCCCACTCCGCGGCGGCGTCGAACTCGAGCATCGCGACCTCTTCGTCTTCATCCTCGTCATCGGCCTCCGCGGCCCCGTCTTCCGCGAGCCCGAACTCCTCCTCCGGCTCAGCCTCGTAGGCATCGGGCTGCGAATCGAGGTAATCGGCGAAGATCTCCGCGAAGGGACTGAGCTCGACGGCACGCAGGTCAGAAAGGAAGACTCGGATCTCGTTGTTCTCGCAGACTCGCACGAGGCCGAACCATTCGTCCTCGTGTTCGATGACAGCGACCGATTCGCCGTCTTCCGACCCGGCGGCCTGCATCATCTCAACGAGGCTGTCGAGATCGGAGGCATCCTGAACATCGACATCGAGCGCACGAAAACCATCGCTCGTTTCGGCAAGGATCTCAGTGAAGTAGGACATGACTCCATTGTGACGCTTCAGCCGACCTTTCACCACAGCTCCACGCGCGAAGATGAAAAGTTCCGTACCATTTATTCTTATGCGCCTTCATGTAGCCGATCACCCGCTCATCGCCCACAAACTCAGCGTCCTGCGTGACCAGAGCACCGACTCTGCACGGTTCCGCCAGCTCACCGAAGAACTCGTGATGCTTCTCGCCTACGAAGCCACTCGTTCGGTGGCGGTCGAGGACAAGGAGATCTCCACTCCAGTCACAACATTCACGGGCACCCGCCTGGCCGAGCCGCGCCCGGTTGTCGTCCCGATCCTGCGCGCGGGCCTGGGCATGCTCGACGGCATGCTGCGCATCCTCCCCACCGCCGAGGTGGGCTTCCTGGGAATGGTCCGCAACGAAGAGACCTTCGAGCCCAGCGCCTACGCAGATCGGCTGCCCGATGACCTCAGCGGTCGGCAGATCTTCGTCGTCGATCCGATGTTGGCCACGGGTGGGACCCTGGCCATGGCCATCGATTTCCTCCTCGCCCGAGGCGCCAGAGACGTCACGGCGGTCTGCCTCGTCAGCGCCCCGGAAGGCGTCGAGCGCATTGAAAAGGATTACGCACAGTCCGCGAATGTCGAGATCTACACCGCGGCACTGGACGAGAAACTCAATGAGAAGGGCTACATCGTGCCCGGGCTCGGCGACGCCGGTGATCGGATGTACGGAATCGTCGACTGACGCCAGCTGGTCGGCTGGACCGAGTCGACCGAGTCGACCAACTCGGTCGGCCAGGCCGTATGAACGGGCCCAGACGCGTCATATTTCGTCACACTCGTCTCATTTTCGGACTTTCCTTTGCACCCGACGAGTTTTGTGACAAATAATGAAGCCATGACTTCTACGACGCACTCGACACGAATGTGCCCCGCAGGCATGTGTATGCTCTGCGTTCGTTGTCGGTGACCGTCTCTCCGCTGTCCGGCCTCGAACGAGTACACGCAGTCTCCGCAGCGGACTCATTCAGTCACAACGGCCGTGCAGGCCGAAGCAAAGGACAGCCATGTCGAATCCAGAACCAGCATACGCACATCCACGCAGCGCAGCTGCCGTCCGTCGTGCAGGAGCCCGCTTGAGTGCAGTGGACCCGCAGAACCCGCCCCACACCTTCGGCCCCGCCGGTGTCGTGGCCTCACCGAAGGCAGCGCGCGGAATCATCGTCTACATCGGCCTGGACGAGTCCAAGGCGGCCGCTGATGGGACCAACCTCTCCGCGATCGCCGGTGAACTGCAGGCCTACGCGAAGGAATTGGCTTCCCAGGCGGAGACCCAAGCGGTCATCGCCTTGGCACCAGAAGGCCGCGGCAACGATATCGATGCCGTCCGTGCCGTGGCCAACGGCTCCCCCGCCGCCACCGGCACCCCGGCTGGAACACACGGCCCGGTCCGCTCCCGTATCCCCAACCGCATCCATCCGCCGGCCTTGCGCCGCGAACCTGACCAGGGCAACGGTGAAACCGCACCCACAGGTGGCTTCGGCTCACGCTTCGATGGGAACTTCCAGAACAGAACCGCCGAACGTCTGCGCATCGACATCCCGCGCCGCGAGGTTCGCATCGACGGCGACCTCGTCGATGTCACCACCAAGGAGTTCGACCTCCTGGCGACTCTCGTCTCTCATGCCGATTCCACTCTGCCGCGCGAAGATCTCATCACCGCTGTCTGGTCAGGTAGTGAAGTCCCTGATGAGCGGACTGTCGACGTGCATATCCGACGCCTGCGCAGGCGTCTGGGCGAGTACTCTTCGGTGATTCGGACCATGAGAGGCACCGGCTACCGCTATGACACTCACCCCGATGTCACGGTGTGGTCCGCCACCGCTCACCGGTGAGCCGATCGATTTCTGTGAGCCCAAGTGAGGCACGTCGCATGACTCACCCAGCATGAGGACAGACTCAACGGTTAAGCTTCTTAATCGATGAACCAGGAATCTTCGCAAACCAGAAAAACGCATAGCCCGGCCAAGGGGATCACTGTGCTGATCTTCGGCATGGCCTATGCTGCATTTCTCCTGCTCCACCACCTGCTGCCGGCCAGGATGGGCATTGCGCTGCTCGTCGAGAGCATTCTTCCGTGGACGGGACTTTTCCTCGCCCTCGTGCTGCTGATGTTCCTCTTCCGCTTCTCGGTGCTCTCAGCGATCGGCTTCCTCGTTCCGACAGTGGTCTGGGCTTCGATGTTCGGCTCTGCGTTGATTCCGGCCAGTGACAACGGCGAACCAGACCTCACCGTCGCCACGCACAATGTGGGTGCCAGGATGCCTGAGCCCACAGCAGCGGCAAAGAGCATCGTGTCCGCTGATCCTGACATCGTCACGATTCAGGAGCTGGAGTCCCTGTCGGGCAAGATCATCCACAAGGAACTCGATTCCTCATTCGAGCATTCGCAGGTCGTCGACACGATCGGCGTCTGGTCGAAATGGCCGATGTCCGAACCCGAAGAGGTGGACCTGGGTCTGCAGTGGCCACGCGCCTTCGCCACCACAGTGTCTACGGACCACGGCGATATCAGGTTCTACTCCGTGCATATGCCCTCGGTTCGTCCCGGCCACGAAGCCATGCGCAACGCGGCCATCCGCAGGCTGGCCACAGAAGTCGAAACCGATGAGGCCGAGCATGTCATCGTCGCCGGTGATTTCAACACCGCGACGACGGACACCAACTTCTCAACCCTGTCTCCCCCGCTGGAAGACACCCGCGTCGAAACCCGCGGCGGATTCGGCTTCACATGGCCCGCGCGCTTCCCCGTCACCCGGCTCGATCATGTCCTCTATCGCGGGTTCGAGGCCACCTCCGACGAGGTGCTGAGCCGTGGCTCGAGTGACCACCGTGCCGTCCTGGCTGGCCTCGACCTGAAATAGTCTGTCGCTAGCCGGTGCACTGACCTGTCGACTGCGGGGAACGGTTCTTCGCTCCGGCTTGCAGCTCATCGCTGATCTCCGACCGTGTGAGGGCATACCCAGTTTCATCATCGGTGGCGGACCTGGCGAAGACCATCCCCACCACGTCACCGTTAGCGTCCAGCAGCGGACCGCCCGAGTTTCCTTCGCGGACGATGCCTCGGAGCGAATACACCTCACGCACCACTGAGTTCGAATCATAGATATCGAGGCCGCGCGCGTTGATCGTCTCGCGCACTCGTGATGGGGAGATCGTGTAGGGGCCGTTCTGTGGGAATCCGGCGACTACGGAGTCATCTCCCGGTCCCAGCGCATTGCCGAAGTCAAGGGCGGGAGCTTCGAGGTCTGGAACCCGCAGGACGGCCACGTCGGCTTCAGGATCGAATTCCACCACCTCGGCGGAATAGGGCCTGCCCCTTCCGCCGACTTGGACGGCGAGCTCCTTGGAGCCGGCAACGACGTGGGCATTGGTGGCGACGAGCCCGTCACTGTAGACGAACCCCGAACCCTCGGATCCGGTCGGGCAGCTGGTGGCAGCTGTCGTGATCTTGACGACCGATTCTTCGACGCCACGGCCGACGTCGACCATCGCGGAGTCGGGTTCGCCGACGCCGCGGATCTGCTCTGTCTGCCCCGAGAACACCTGCGGGAACCCGGTGGCCTTGAGACCTTGCGAGATGTCGCCCAGCGCGATCTGCGAGGAGTACGGGATCGTCCGGTCGACGGCCGCGATCACCGACGAGTCCGCGACCCACCGATTCGGTTCGACCCACGGCGTGGTGCGGATGAAACCTGCCGCCAGCCAGATGACCAGGACGTAGACGACGCCAGCGGTGACTGTGCCTCCGATCGAGTCGATGCCCTGCCCGAGTTCTGAGTCCATGGATCGTCTGATCCACACCCCGACACCGTTGCCGGCGAAGGCGAACAGGACGCTGAGGACGAGCGGCATCGATGCCAGGAGGATGACGACGCCGGGATTCTCCATGACCTGTGTGCCTTGGCTCAGGCTTTCGACCAGAGGCGAGAGCAGCCTGCCTATGACCCAACCGACCACGAAACCGGCGACGGTGCCGAGACCGATGATGAAACCTTGGCGGAACCCGGAGAAGAGTGCAGCGATCCCCAGGATGATGATGATTACGTCGACGAGCATCACGGGAGTCAGCGAACCACGCTTCTCGAGGCGGCGAGAAGGCGATCGCGGGCGGAGGAGAACTTCTTCAGCTGGAAGCTCTCGATGTCACGTTCTTTCTGCCCGCCGACTCCGGCTAGGAGCCGCATGCGTGTCGTCGAGAGGTCCCCGGAGGTGCGGATCATGGTGCGCATCTCCTCTTTGCCGCCGGGGAAGGAATCCGCCCAGCGCTTGCCGAACTTGCGTCCCTTCCACGTTGCGAGCATGTCCACCTCGGAGTGGGTGAGCCAGCCTGTATTTGCATAGTCGCCGAGCATGTTCTGCGTGTGGAGGCGTTCGCTGCGACGGAGGAGAATTCCCAGCACCACCCAACAAGTGGTGAGGATGAAGCTGAGGGCGATGAGTCCGATGATCGACACGACCGGGTGGAAATGGCCGAGTCCGGTCATGGTGCCGTTCCACAGTGCGTGGAGAAGCATCCCGACCAAAAGTCCGGGCAGCCACATCAGGATGACCGCCCACCACTGCCACTTCCGGGCAGCGAGTCCGATAGTCACGCCGGCACAGGTGGAGAACGCTGTGTGCAACAACGGAGAACATATGCAGCGGAAGATGAAAGTCTGCAGCAGACCCCCAGCTTGGTGCTGTTCCCACGCTCCTCCGAGGTAAAGAACGTTTTCGGTGAAGGCGAAACCGGCGCCGATGAGGGCTCCGTAGACGAGTCCGTCGAGGGGACCTTCGAAGTGCCGACGAGCGGCGAGAGCGATGACAACGAGCAGTACGGTCTTCGTTGTCTCTTCGACGATCGGGGCCTGAACCACTGTGCCGAATGCGTTGGGCATTGCGCCGACGCCGGAGAAGTACAGAGCGACTTGGCCGACGAGCGTGACGAAGAGGGTGAGGATGACGGCGGCGACGGCACCCCAGAGCAGGCAGAGTCCGAGAATGATCTTGGGCTGCGGCCTCCAGCGATCGAGCCAGAGCACGTAGGCGATGATTGCGATCAATGGGATCGCGGACAGTGGGACGAGGACGAAGAGTTTAAGACCGAAGTTGAGACCGCCGAGCAGGGCGAGAAGCAAGAGTCCCACGAACAGTCCGACCACCGCAAGGATGGCAATCACGAGACGCACCACGTTTGCCGTCGAATCTGGTTCTTCTTCTGGCTGAGACTGGCGCACGGCCCCGGTCCACGGTGTCTCCGAAACGATCTGCTGTGGTGCCTGCATGCGCGCACGGACCCGCATCTCTTGGGTCACGGTCGGCGCGAACCGCGCCTGTTCGTAGACGCGTCGCTGCATCGGTAGCTGGCCCTGCACTGGTGGCTGGCCCTGCATCGGGGGCTGGCCCATTTGGCCGCCGAGGTGGGGGTTGGCCTGTCCCTGGAACGCCGGGTTCATGCCCGGCTGGGGAATCTGACGAGGAGCCTGTTGAGGACCCGGCTGCTGAGGACCAAGCCCCTGCGAACCGGGTCCGGGCTGCTGCGGACGAGGACGAAACCGGTCATTGCTCGGCCCCTGTTGAGGCGGAGGCCCCTGTTGAGGAGGCATCCCCTGCGGCATCTGGCCCTGACCCGGAGGCGGCATCTGTGCCTGCCCCTGAGGCGCAACATCAGGGTTCCGGGGGCCGGCGACCCGAGGCTGTTGCGCGCGCGGGGGCACTGGGTTGCCCGGGTGCGCGTTCTGCTGCGAGTCGGGGCCCTGTCCAGGGCCCACCTGATCCGACATATATCGTCCTTCGTCGTTTGGAATTGCCGCATTGCCAAGTTTACGGTCCAATGCTGACGTCAGGCCCAGAATGGTGTGTCCGTCCGGCAACAGTTCCTGGCTTTCGATGTCCCACTCAAGTTCGCTGGCATGTGGACGAATCAGCGTTCCCGGGGCCACCTCGGCGAGGGATCGCTGCGATGGAATCGCCCATTACGCGACCGATATCGTCGCCATCCGTCGTGACCTGGAACGATAGATGCCTGTGGGAGTGCTCGTCTGTCCACACCCACGCTGCCGTCGACGTTGACTCATGTTCGTTTTCCTGTGGATGGCACCGAGTGAATTCACAGGCAGATTTTCTGCTCTGGCCAGGTACGACAAGGTCATCGTGGAATCAGGGTATGACTACTCGCAGACGCATCACTCTCCGCTCAGCTCTCTTCTTCCTGATCTTGGCCCTGGCCCCGCTCATCGGATTCGGGCCCGCCATGGCCCAAGGACCGCCGGCAGGTCTCGGAGAGGTGCCGATGCACAAAGCCAGCAACGCCTATGGTCCCGGCATCTGGCATCACGCGCCACAGGGAAAGACCTGGTACGGCGCCTACAGAACTTTCGATGACACTCAGGCGTATTGCATCGATGCCGGCAAGCAGTCGCCACTTCCCAAGTACTTCAAGGGCTCGAAACCGAAGACGGTCACCTCTGCGCAGACGGCATGGGCGCTGTACGAGTACTCCGGGTCCAAATCAGCCGATGTGCAGGCAGCCTTGAGCGCGCTGGCTCGCCTGGACAAGGCGATTCCGCATGACCACAAGGTGCCTCCGCAGAAGCCTGGCGATCTGGGAAGGAAGTTCAAGGGTGCCGCGAAGCAGTTCTCAAAGATCAGCGCCGAGTCGAAGAAACTTGCAGGCCCCTATACCCTCGAAGTCACTCTGACCCCGGTCCTGGACATGCCGGAACTCGAGGCATACGGCAAGCAGGGACTCGGTGACAGTGATTTCAAACGAGACGACGCCGGCAAAGACGACGACGGTAAGGACGAGGACACAACGCTCCAACTCCCCACGACGGGTTCAGTTACGCTCTCCGTGTCCTTGACCAGCGCGTCCGGCACCGCGGTGCCCGGTATCCCCATCGCCCTCGATATCAGCGGAACCACGGACGCGCCGAAGTCCCTGACCAGTGAGGCGAAGCCCGTTGTCACCACCCTCAAACTCAAGGCTCCAGGCACGGTGACGGCCAAGGCATCTGCGAGCCTCGCACCGGAGTCAGTTCTCCTCTACAAGCCGCAGAAGACCAAACGAGTGCAGCGCGTCATCACGCCGGACGAACCTGTCGACGTCTCAGCCCAGGCGAAGGTCGACATGACCTCACAGCCTCGCATCACCACCGAAATCTCGGATCAGAGTCCACAGCCCGACGAATCGGTCACCGACAAGTTCACTGTCACAGGCCTGGTCGGTGACCACACGGTCACCGTGAAACATAAGCTGTGGCAGACGGAATCGATGCCGGAACCCGGAAAGAAGAACGACGACGCCGAGGTGATAGCCGAGGTGACGTCGAAGAACATCGGCAACGGCACGCACCAATCCGATGCGATCACAGTCCCCACGGACTTCCACGGCTGGATGTACTTCACTGAGACCATCGCCGGTGACAAGTCCACAAAGGAATGGAATGGTGTCCATGGTCAGCCGCGAGAGACAGGCTTTGTCCCCTGGACCCCGAAAGCCGCAACGGTAGCGGTCCTTGAGGTCAACTCCGTCCACGACGAAGTCACGGTCAGGGGACTGCGCCCAGGCGGCGAAGCAGTGATCACGATGACGGCATATCACTCGGAATCAGAGCCGAAGCAGTCCACAGAGATCAGTGGGACAGAGCTCGATTCCCAAGACATCACTGTCGTCGGAGACCAGGACGGCACGGCAACCGTGAGCTCGGAGGCCATCGACATGCCCGTCGGGTGGGTCACATATGTGACCACGATCCAGGGCAACGACGAGCACCACAAGTGGACGAGCGACTGGGGCGTCCCCGCCGAGACCGTGCACAGACCACCTGAGGAGACGCCGACAGCGCCACCCGAGGAACCCTCCACTCCCCCAGCACCACCGGAACCAACACCACCCGAGGAACCCTCGACACCCCCGGCACCACCGGAAGCCCCAGCATCTCCAGTCGAGCCGGTCGCCGACAAACCTGCGACACCCGCACCTCCTGCACAGCTGCCGAGAACGGGAACCACAGGCAACGGAATGCTCATCGGTGCCGGGATCTTCCTCATCGGCCTCGGAGCCACTGCCCTGCTCATCACGGGCAGCCGCCGCAACAAGGAGTGAATGGAGTGAGGAGTAATGAATAGAGCCGTGGCCCGGAGGACGCATACCCTCCGGGCCACGGTCCTGCAGTCACGCGGCTATTACTGCAGTCAGTCGCTCAATCGCGCACCCAGGTCTCGGCCCAGGCGCGGGCGCCGTTCATCATGAGGCCGACATCGGCACCGACGAGCACGAACGAAGCACCAGCGTCGAGGTACTTGCGAGCCTGCTCGGGATCGAAGGCGTTGACGCCGACGAGTTTGCCGGCCGCTTTGACCGCGTCGAAGGTGGCCAGCACCGCTGCGGTGACATCCGGATGGGACTGCTGACCGAGCAGACCCATCGAAGCCGCAAGGTCAGAGGGCCCGACGAACACCGCGTCGATCCCATCAACAGCAGCGATCTCCGCGGCGTTGTCCACCGCCGTTGCGGATTCGATCTGCACGGTCAGGGACACGAATTCTTCGGCCCGAGCGAGGTAGTTCGGCACCGCGTTCCAGCGCGAGACCCGGGCAAGCGCCGATCCGACCCCACGCACACCGCGAGGTGGGTAGTGCACGGAACGCACGGCAGCCTCGGCGTCGGCAGGGGTATCGACCATCGGTACGAGCAGATTCTGCGCACCGAGGTCGAGGTACTGCTTGATGAGCACCTGATCATTCACGGGCACCCGCACGACGGGGGTCGCGGGGTATCCGTTCATGGCCTGGAGGAGGCTGGTCGTGATCTGCAGGTCGATGGGCGAATGCTCGGCGTCGATGAGCACCCACTGCATTCCGGAGGCCGCGGCGATCTCCGCAGCCACGGGCGAGCCGGAGCAGACCCACATTCCGGCCAGGTACTCCCCCTCGCCCAACTGCGCGACGCGTTGGGTGAGGGTTTGTGGCAGATCTACTTGAAACGGCATGTGATGACTCCCAGATCTCCGTAGTCGGCGTGGACGGTGTCACCCGGGCTGACCCACATGGGCCGGGTGAAGGATCCTGCCAGAACGGTCTCGCCTGCTTGAAGGACATCGCCGTGTTCGGCCAGCTTGTTCGCCAACCACACGATGCCGCGGGCAGGATGGTCGAGGACGGCGGCGGCGAGGCCGGAGTCTTCGACCGACTCATTGCGATAGAGCAGCGCACCGACTCGGCGCAGATCAACAGCGTCGACGGCCACCGGACGACCGCCGAGGACCATGGCCCCCAGTGCCGCATTGTCAGAGATGGTATCGACGATGGTGCGGCCTTCCATCTCAATCCGAGACGACAGCACCTCGAGTGCCGGCACCACATGTTCGGTGGCTCGCAGGACGTCGATGAGGCCGATGTCGGGTCCGCGCAGCTCGTCCTTCAGCACAAAGGCGAGTTCGACCTCGACGCGCACGCCCGAATACTGCGAGTGGTCGATTACCGAGCCGGTGTCGTAGACCTGGTCGGCGAAGATCGCCCCGTAATCCGGTTCGCTGATCCCTGTCGCCTGCTGCATCGGCTTCGAAGTCAGGCCGATCTTATGGCCGATCAGCCTGCGCCCGGACGCCTCGCCTCGGCGACGCCATTCGTTCTGCACGGCATAGGAGTCCTCGACGGTCATATCGGGATACTTCGCCGTGAGCAGACCGATCTTCGTCCGGTTCTTCTCCGCATTCGCCAGATCGTCGGCGATGGCCGCGATCGTTGATTCATCGAGCATGTGCGCGTCTCCTCAGAGCTGGTGGCCCAATTTGAACTCGTCTTCTCCGTCGTCAGCGCCGGAGCGCTCACCGAAGTTCGTCGTCGCATCCTGACGGCGGGTGTAGGAGAATCCGTCGGCGCCGATCGTGACGTCCATTTCGGAATCGTCGGTGCGCTGCTTCAGCGGCACCGGATTGCCGTCGAGGTCGAGGACCGTGGAGGCGTCGGTGTACCAGGATAGTACAACCGGGTTGCCCCACCAGTCGCGACGCTGGTTGTCGTGAACGTCCCAGGTCACGCGGGGGTTGTCGGGGTCGCCCGTGTAGTAATCCTGGGTATAGATCTCGATCCGGTGACCGTCGGGGTCACGCAGGTAGAGGTAGAAGGCGTTCGAGACGCCGTGGCGTCCCGGTCCGCGTTCGATCGAATCCGAGAGTCGCAGTGCACCGAGCTTGTCGCAGATGGCGAGGATGTTGTGCTTCTCATGCGTGGCGAAGGCGACGTGGTGCATGCGCGGCCCGTCGCCGCCGGTCATTGCCGTGTCGTGCACCGTCGGCTTGCGGCGCATCCAGGCCGCGTAGACGGTGCCGTCGGAGTCCTGGATGTCCTCGGTGACGCGGAAGCCCAGGTTCTCCATGTAGTCCACTGCCTTCGGCACGTCTGGGGTGACCTGGTTGAAGTGGTCGATCCGGACGAGAGCTCCCGGGGAGTAGAGGTCGTAGCGCCAGGCCAGACGGTCGACATGGTCGACCTCGTAGAAGAACTCGTACGGGAACCCGAGGGGATCTTGGACGCGCACCGAATCGCCGATGCCCTTGACGAAGCCGTCTTTCTTCCGCACGACTTCGCAGCCGAGTTCACGGTAGTAGGCCTCGGCAGCGTCGACATCTTCAGGTGTGCGCACGCGATAGGAGAATACTGCGGCCGCTGCGACGGGTCCCTGTCGAAGCACCAGGTTGTGATGGATGAACTCCTCCATCGACCGCAGGTAGACGGCGTTGTCGTCTTCCTCGGTGACTTGGAGGTCGAGCACGTCGACATAGAAGTCACGGGACTTCTTCAGGTCGGTGACGACGAGTTCCATGTAGGCGCACCGCAGGATGTCGGGTGCCGGAACCGATGGGATTGGAATGGTTTGGGACATGTGTTTTCCTCTCACTGCTTCCCGAAGACGGGATTGTGAACCTCGCCGAGGTTGATGTGCACGGACTGCTGTTCCGTGTAGAAGTCGATCGAACGGTAGCCGCCCTCATGTCCGAGGCCCGAAGCCTTGACACCGCCGAAGGGGGTGCGCAGGTCGCGGACGTTGTTCGAGTTCAGCCACACCATTCCGGATTCGACGGCCTGCGAGAAGTTGTGTGCCCGTTTGAGGTCGGAGGTCCAGATGTAGGCGGCCAGACCGTACTTCGTGTTGTTGGCCAGCTGCAGGGCCTCTTCATCGGACTTGAACGGAGTGATCGCGACGACGGGCCCGAAGATCTCCTCCTGGAAGATCCGTGCGTCGGGTGCGACGTCGGCGAACACGGTTGGTTCCACGAAGTTGCCGGTGTCGAATCCTTCGGGGCGACCGCCGCCTGCGACGAGGCGAGCCTCTTCCTTGCCGATTTCGACGTAGGACATGACCTTGTCATAGTGCTCGGGGTGGACCAGTGCGGCCACCTCGGTGGTGGGATCCGAGGGCAGACCCACCTTCACACGCTTGGCCTGGGCGGCGTAGCGTTCGACGAACTCGTCGTAGATCGACTCTTCGACGAGGATGCGCGAACCAGCGGTGCAGCGTTCACCGTTGAGGGAGAAGACGCCGAAGACTGTGGAATTGATCGCGGTGTCGAGGTCGGCATCGGCGAAGACGACGGCCGGTGACTTTCCACCGAGCTCCATCGACAGGCCCTTGAGCCAGGGAGCGGCGTTGGCGAAGATCGTCTGACCGGTCGTGGACTCACCGGTGAACGAGATCAGCGGGACGTCCGGGTGCTTGACGAGGGAGTCGCCGGCGAAGCCCTCTTCGCCGTAGCCGTTGACCATGTTGAAGACGCCCTTGGGCAGTCCTGCCTCTTCGAAGATGCCCGGCCACAGCGATGCCGAGAGTGGGGTGAACTCGGCGGGTTTGAGCACGACGGCGTTACCGGTTGCGACCGCCGGGGCCAGCTTCCACGACTCGAGCATGAACGGTGTGTTCCACGGGGTGATGAGCCCGGCGACGCCGATGGGCTTGCGGTTGACGTAGTTGGCCTGGCGGCCGGGGACCTTGAACGCGTCGTCGACCTGGGCGACGATGAGGTCTGCGAAGAAGCGGAAGTTCTCCGCTGCGCGGTTGGCCTGGCCCTTCGCCTGGGTGATCGGCAGACCGGAGTCGAAGGACTCCATCTCTGCGAGTTCCTGGCTGCGGGTTTCGGCGATGTCGGCGATCTTGTTGAGGACGCGGGCGCGCTCACGTGGGAGCATCGTCGGCCACGGGCCCTCGTCGAAGGCCCACTTCGCCGAGGCGACGGCGGCGTCGATATCGGCCTTCTTGCCTGAGGCGGCCTTGATGTAGGGCTCGTTGGTCACCGGGTTGATGACATCGAATTCGTCGCCGTCGATCGAATCGACGAATTCGCCGTTGATGTAGTGACGGATCTTCTCCGGCAGGTTTGCTGGAGCTGCAGTGGACTCGGTCATGACTTGTCCTCTTCTCTGTCGATGTTTCTCATGGTCTTGGAGGTGGCTTGGGCTTCCTGGTAGCTGGCGAGGGTCGTTGAGCGGTGGCTCCTCACCACCCGCTCGATCTCCTCCGCCGAGGCGCGGGCCCGGATCAGCGCAACGATCCTGGAGTGCTCGTCGACCGACCCCAGAGCCCGTTCGGGCACGAAGGAGAAGGTCGAGTTGCGCAGGTGAGCCAGGCGGTCCCATTCGACGGCAACCAGATTGTGCAGCCGTTCGTTCGGACACCGGCGAAACAGTGCCGCATGGAATTCGTGGTTGAGGCGGGTGAACTCGGTGGGATCGAAGTCGGTCAGCAGATCACGCATGCGCTCATTGATCGCATCCGCCTCGGCGAGGTCCTGCTCATCCAAGAATTCAAGCGCCTGCGCGGTCGCGGCACCCTCAAGGATCGCCACGGCCTCCATCGACTGGACGTAGGAGGTGTGGTCAACCATGGCCACACGAGCCCCGACATTGCGTTCGAAGGTGACGAGTCCATCGGCCTCGAGGCGGCGAATGGCTTCCCGCACGGGCACGACAGAGGTGTCGAGTTCGAGAGCGATCTGAGCCAGAACCAGTTTGTGTCCGGGTTCGAAGGTCTGATCAGCGATGCACTTGCGGATCCACCGGTAGGCCGTCTCCGCCTTGCTCAGTGACGTCGCCTCCGGCTGTGTCTCCGCGGTGGGAACAGAAGTCATCGCGCGGCCTTCCAGGCTTCGAACTTCTCTTTCCATTGGCCCTTGGGCGGGAACAGGGATTCGATCGGATTGCCCGCCGCGACCTGCTCGGCCACCCAGCCGTCTTCGATCTCCTTCGCCAACGCCGAGTCGACGACGTCTTCGACGAGGTCACGTGGGATGACGATGACTCCGTCGTCGTCTCCGACGATCACATCGCCGGGCAGCACGGTGGCGTTTCCGCAGGCCACTGCCACGTCCGATTCCCAGGGAACGTGTTTGCGGCCGAGCACGGCGGGGTTCTTCGCCGTCGAGAACACGGGGAGGATTCCGGCCACCTCGGCGGAGTCGCGGACTCCCCCGTCGGTGATGACGCCGGTCGCACCTTTGGCCTTGGCCCGCAGCGCCAACACGTCACCGAGGGTTCCCGAACCGGACTCGCCGCGCGCCTCGATGACGACGACCTCACCGGACTGCAAAGAGTCGAAAGCCCGCTTCTGGGCGTTGTATCCGCCGCCATGGGATTTGAACAGGTCCTCACGGTTGGGCACGAAGCGCAGAGTCTTCGCGGTGCCCACGACTTTGCTGCCGGGCACCAGCGACGAGACGCCTTCGATGACCACATTGTTGAGTCCGCGTGCACGCAGCTGCGCGGAGAGACCAGCCGTCGGAGCCTCGGTGAGCTTGGCGCGCAGGTCCTCACTCAGTGCACCGCCGCCGGTGGATTCCGGTGCCAGGCCTGCGGCCTCTCGCGATCCCCAGGCGTCGACCTGCAGCGCTTCGGTCACGGCCGGTGTGCTGCCGAGGTTCGGGTCGAATTTCCCCGGCCCTTCGACGACATTCGTGACGAGTCGGCCCGTGCTGAGTTCTGATCCGGTACTCGCCGAGGTGGTGCTGACCTCGACCTCGACCGTGTCCCCGGGAGCCACCACGGATGATCCCGCAGGGGTGCCGGTGAGGATGACGTCGCCGGGCTCCAGGGTCATGTGCTGGCTGAGATCGGCGACAATCTGGGTCAGGGGGAAGATCAGCTGTGCGGCACCCGTGCCGTCGTCCTGCTTGACCTCGCCGTTGACCCAGGTGCGGATGCGCAGCGACTGAGGGTCAGCCTCGGCGGCGGGGATGATGTTCGGACCCAGCGGTGTGTACCCGTCGCGGCTCTTCGACCGCAGGTTCGAGCCCTTGTCGGGTGACTTGATGTCGTAGAGGCCGAAGTCGTTGGACGCGGTCACTCCCTCGACGAAGGTCCAGGCCTCGTCGGGGCTGACGGATCGGGCCGCGGTGCCGATGATGACCGCGATCTCGCCTTCGAAGGCAAGCAGCGATGTCCCGGCAGGGCGCTCGATCGCCTCACCAGACGCGGCCAGGGAACTGGTGGCCTTGAGGAAATAGGACGGCTGGGAGGGCCGTTTTCCGCGCTGGGCGGAGCGTGACTCGTACGCCACATGGACGGCAATGATCTTGCCCGGTCGGACTGGGACACCAGCTGGAGTCGACATCGATCTCGCACCTCATTTCGATTGGCTTTCACCCAGATCGTATATGATACGGTTCCGGAGGACAAGTAGTCCGCGTCACATGATTGAGGTCACGTCAGCGTTCCGATGGCTGCGATCTCCCACCCATGGGACAGCGGCACTAACGCAGCAGTCACAATGCGACACAGGAGTCATGGTGAGTAAAAAGCACACCCAAGGTCGGGTGGCATTCGCGACCGTCGTCGGCACCAGCATCGAGTGGTACGACTATTTCCTCTATGCGGCTGCCTCTGGACTGATCTTCAACGAGCTGTTCTTCGGTGGTCTCGGGTCGACGCTCTCGACCATGGTCTCCTTCGCCACTGTCGGCATCAGCTTCCTGTTCCGCCCACTGGGCGCATTCCTCGCCGGACACTACGGTGACAAACTGGGGCGCCGTGTCGTCCTCATCATCACCCTCATCGCGATGGGTGCGGCCACCGCCCTGATCGGCTTCCTACCGACCTACGACTCGATCGGCCTTGCAGCACCCATCCTCCTCATCGTCCTGCGCGTCATCCAGGGAATCTCCGCCGGCGGCGAGTGGGGCGGAGCGGTCCTCCTGGCCGTCGAGCATGCGGAGGTCAAACATCGCGGGCTGCGCGGATCCTTCCCGCAGATCGGTGTCTCCATCGGCCTCATCCTCTCCTCCGGCGTGCTCGCACTCATGACCGTGATCGCTCCGGGCGAAGCCTTCCTCGAATGGGGTTGGCGCGTGCCCTTCTTCCTCTCGATCCTGCTCGTCGCCGTCGGCTACTGGATTCGTCGCGGGGTTGAAGAGTCCCCTGTCTTCCACGAGATCGCCGAACGCAAGGAACAGGTCACCAACCCACTCGGCAAACTGTTCAAGTGCCACTGGCTGCTCGTCATCCTGGCCTCGCTGGTCTTCGTCGGCAACAATGCCGCCGGCTATATGACCACCGGCGGCTACATTCAGAACTACGCCACCGACCCGACCGGCCCAATCGGGCTCGAGCGCGGCCCCGTGCTCTGGGCAGTCTCCGCCTCGGCGGTGTCGTGGCTGATCTTCACGATCATCGCCGGCTCCGTCTCGGACAAGATCGGACGCAAGAACACTTATCTGCTCGGATGGGTTCTGCTGCTGATCGGCATCTTCTCCCTCTTCCCATTGGTCAACACCGGCAGCATCTGGATGCTCTTCCTCGGGCTGGTCATCCTCACCGTCGGACTCGGCTTCACCTATGGGCAGCAGCCGGCCATGTATGCCGAGATCTTCCCCTCCAGCGTGCGCTTCTCCGGTGTCTCCGTGTCCTATGCGATCGGGTCGATCCTCGGCGGGGCCTTCGCACCCACGATCGCAAAGGCATTGGTCTCCGCCACCGGAACAACCACCTCGGTGGCTATCTATCTTGGTGGTGTGACCGTGATCGCGCTGGTGGCCACGCTGCTCCTGCGGGACCGCTCGGGCATCCCCCTGGGACCGGCCCACGAGGAGGAGCAGTCCGTGAGCCCGATCATAGGTATCCGCTCATGATGACCTGAGCAACACAAGATCGTATATGAACTGCTAATATTGGAAAGTCACGAAGACGTGTGATGAACCGGAGGTTGACATGCATTTTCACCAGCACGGCTATGTGTCCGCAGACCCGCGGATCGAAGCTGCAGCAGGTTACGGAATCGATCGTCCAGAGGATCTGCCCGACGAGGTCGATGTCCTCATCGTCGGCAGCGGCCCGGCTGGCATGATCGCGGCAGCACAGCTGTCTCAATATCCCGAAGTCAACACCCGGATTATCGAGAAGCGCGACTCGAGACTGGTCATCGGGCAGGCAGACGGCATTCAAGCCCGCTCGGTCGAGACCTTCCAGGCGTTCGGATTCGCCGAAGAGATCATCCGCGAGGGCTACCACATCGTCGACATGTCCTTCTGGAATCCGGATCCGGAGAACCCCGAACACATCATCCGCACCGGACGACCCAAGGATGACGAATCCGGAATCAGCGAGTTCCCGCACCTCATCGTCAACCAGGCGCGAGTCCTCGACTACTTCGCGCAGTTCGCCAAACAGTCCCCCGGCCGCATCGAGCCCGACTACGGCATCGAATTCGTCGATCTCAAGGTCAACGATGCTGCCACCGCAGGCTCGGCCGACCCATCCAGCTCCGAAGCCGCCGCGTCCGATCACCCAGTGACGGTTGCCGTTCGCTACACCGCGGGTGACCGCGCAGGAGAAGAGCGCACTATCCGCGCCGGCTATGTGATCGGCTGCGACGGGGCCCGTTCGGGCGTGCGCAGGTCCATCGGCCGCAAGATGGCCGGCGACCAGGCCAACCACGCCTGGGGTGTGATGGACGTGCTCGCGAACTCGGACTTCCCCGATATCCGCACCAAATGCGCAATCTCCTCGAAACACGGAAACATCCTCCACATCCCCCGGGAGGGCGGGCATCTGTTCCGCATGTACGTCGACCTGGGCGAAGTCCCCGAAGACGACGCACGCAAGGTGCGACAGACGAGCGTCGACGAGATCATCGACCGGGCGAACGCCATCATCAGCCCGTACAGCCTCGACGTGAAGGACGTGGCCTGGCACAGCGTCTACGAGGTCGGACACCGCCTCACCGATGCCTTCGATGACACAGATGACACGTCTGTCGGCTCGCCGTGTCCACGCGTGTTCATCACCGGCGATGCCTGCCACACCCACTCGGCCAAGGCGGGCCAGGGCATGAATGTCTCGATGCAGGACGGGTTCAACATTTCGTGGAAACTCGGCCAAGTGCTCTCCGGACGGTCCTCGTACGAACTGCTGCGGACCTATTCCGCCGAGCGCCAGGTGACTGCGAAGAACCTCATCGACTTCGACAAGGAATGGTCGACGCTGATGGCGACTCCGCAGGAGGATCTTCCGGACGAGACCTATCTACAGGACTTCTACGTCAAGACTGCCGAGTTCCCTGCCGGCTTCATGACCGAATACACGGAATCGATGATCACCGCTTCGCCCAAGCATCAGGAATTGGCGACCGGCTTCCCGGTGGGCAAGAGGTTCAAGTCCGCTCGGGTACAGCGCAACTGTGACGCCAACTTCATCCATCTTGGCCACCGAGCACGCGCAGATGGCCGCTGGCGCGTCTACGTCTTCGCTGACGCTCCAGCCCCGGCGCTCGGCGACGACGCGGCGGAGTCCAAGACCACTCAGTTGGCTGACTGGCTCGAATTTGATCCAGCTTC
The DNA here is from genome assembly GCF_014897515.1 of Brevibacterium sp. FME17. Taxonomy (NCBI): domain Bacteria; kingdom Bacillati; phylum Actinomycetota; class Actinomycetes; order Micrococcales; family Brevibacteriaceae; genus Brevibacterium; species Brevibacterium sp. FME17. The sequence continues at coordinate 33,123 of NZ_JABUYD010000012.1, read as the reverse complement.
ACCTCTGGTCAGGTTCCGACGTGAGGGCGCTGACCTCGATGCACTCATCGATCTCAACGTCGTCTACCAGCAGGATCACACCGCGTTCTCGTTCCCCGATGTTCCGACGGCGTTCCGCCCACACGTGGGCAAGTTCGGCCTCGAATACGTGGAGAAGATCTTCGCAGCTTTGCCCGAGGAAGACATCTACGACGAACGCGGCATCAGCCGTGACGGCGCCGTAGTCGTCGTCCGCCCCGATCAGTACGTCTCGGGCATCTTCCCTCTGGATGCTCACGACGAGATCGGTGAGTTCTTCGACGGAGTGTTCTTGCCCCAGTAAGTGACTTGCTTCGCCCGGTGACGCCGGCGCCTCATCAGCCGCGAGATGCTTCAGCTGATGAGGTGCCGACGTTTTGCGTTTATGGGGTGTTGCCGCCTCTGACCGATGAGTCCGCAGATTCCAGCCGAGACCAGAGCGGCGCTTCCCAGTGCCCAGTAGCTCACTCCAGCGGCCGGATAGCCGACAATACTCGCGCTGATCGACTGCCCATCTGTTGTCTCACCCGCCCACCGGACAATCGGCGGATGAGCCAATCGCTCTACCAACAGCGCATACAGCACGACACCGAGTCCCAGCACAATCGCAGGCCACCAGCGCGGAAGGTCGTTAGCCAAGCCGACAACTGCGCAGATGAGGACTATCAACCATGCGATCACCACACTGGGCTCGAAATCGACAAGGTCGGCCGTCTGTCGGCCAAGAGACGTGAACGTGACATCGTCTTCGTCCGACGCTGTATTGTCCATTATCGGCACCCAGATCATCACTATCCACGAAGCCAGGGCAAGAAGTGGAAACAGGCAGGCCGCGCGGTCGACCGCGGAGATGTGCTGATGATTGGTCGCTCGGCCAGGCCGGCCAGACGTACGGTGATCGGTTGCGAACCAGCGGCGGATCCGCACGTTCGAGCGATGCCGTTCGGAAATGAGTCCGCAGATTCCAGCCGTAACCAGTACGACGCCGCTGAACGCCCAAAATGCAGCACCAACTGAGGGAGAGGCCACCTCCATACCGCCGATCCACATGCCGTCTCCGTCTTTGCCGTCCCACATGATTGTCGGCGGGTCCTCCACCATGGCTCCTAGATGCGACATGACCACGATTCCGAGGACTGCAGCGGCCCATGCCCACAGCCGCAGACCATTGACGAGCCACCCGGAGATTACGCAGGTGAGCAGGCAAGCCCAGATCACGACAAGCTCGACGTCGATTTCGCTCAGGGTGATCGGCCTACGTCCGAGTGAGGTGACGATAAGCACCATGGACTCGTTGGAATGCAAACTGTTGGAAGTGCTGTCAAAGACCGGCACCCAGATCGTCGCGACCCACGCGGTCATCGCAAGGATCGGGAGTACCTTGGCCACGATACGGGATCGCTCACGCCCTCCCGCAGTCATTTCGATCCCCCGCTCTTTAGCCGCTGTACCCCGATCCATCCGCAGATGCCGGCGACGATGAGCGCTAGACTCCCGATGATCCACAGCACGAACCCGAAGTCGGGGCGAGCAATTTCCATACCCCCTGTCGGCACTCCTTCGGCGGTCTGTCCGTCCCAAATCAGGGAAGGCGGGGTGATCGCCACGGCTACGAGGCCGAAGAGAATGACATCACCGATCAGGATCGCGGCTGCCGACCACCAGTGTGAGTATCCAAATAGCCAAGGCAGAAGCGCGATGATCACAATGAGTATCCAGATGGCGACTAAGCCAGGGTCGGTGCCCCTTGTGCCGAGCGGAGCTTCCCCTAAGGATGTGATCGTGATTCCTAAGCCCTCAGTAGCTCCACTGTCGAGAATGGGCACGAAGATCGTGGCGATCCAAACTGCGACTGTCGCAAGCGGCAGGAGACGAGCCGCTTGAAGCAGACTCCGGCCGGGCCGAGTCTCGCGTCGTCGCAGGGAACCCGCAGCGGGGCCTCGTCGCTGCCACCGTCCTCGGATTTTTGAACCCTGCGGTCGGCATCAGGTCCTGGAGCGTTGTTGTCGTCCGCATTCATGCTCAAAATCATGCAATCTGACGCTGTGTGGACAGTGTCGGATTTGTTGCAGATTCACCACGTCAGCTCGCTTCGAGCAGCGCCTTCCGAAAAGTCCTCTCCACACAGCAGTCCTCGGAATCGCTGAAACTGCGAATCCTGCGACGATATGTGGGCCAAATCGTTCGTGGAAGTAGAACGGGTTCGACGATCTCTACGATTTCGAGCTCCGGAGGTTCGCCCTGGTCACGCGCTGTTCGCTGGCTTTCCTCGTACTTCTTCGCTTCTGCTCCTGTGATCGGAAGGAACGGGATCTCCACTTCGCGGCATTCCGTGCCTTGTGGTTCCCTGCGTCGTTCAGGCTCCAGAAATCCGGACAGCTTCAGCCGCCAATCGTCGTCGCGTGGAGAGGAGCGCGAATTTCCGGCTTCCCACGTGTCACTGGTTCCTGGTGGGTCAACTGTTCGGGGTGGGTCCAACGACCCGGACACGGCTCGCGGGTATTTCATTCGTCTGACGAAGGGCGGGGTCAGATCCTCGTACTCAGCGCCGTTGGGAGTGGTGACTTTAAGACCCTCTGCCGTCGCTTCGTGTTTCCAACCCGGATGTTCCTTCGCATAGTTGCACGCGGCGCACAGTCCTGAGCCGTTCTCCCACGAAGTCGCGCCGCCTGAGGCATATCCATCCGCATGGTCGGCGTGCCTGATCCGCGCATCGCACCACGGAGTGCGGCACACATCGTCGCGGTAGATGACCATCTGCCGTAATTGACCAGTGAATATGCGGCCGCGAGATTCCATCCCCACCAGCTGACCGTCGGTCGCGCGGGTGAACATCCGGCGGATGAAGACTTCTGCCTCATTGGCGGCGAGGAAGTTGCGTGCGGTCCGAGCAGGGAGAGGACCGAAGCCTGGCAACCAGGCGGGCACCATTCCATCGGAGAGCAATGTTTCCGCCTCTACGACGAGGTGCAATTCGGTGGGAATGGCTGCCGCACTCGATTGTCCAGTCAGGCGTTCGACGAATGTGTCGACCATCAGCTGGTTGTTTCTGCGCCCTTGGGCGCCTCCGGCTGCAGTCACTGATTCGGCCGCACCTCTCAGCCCTTCATAGACGGCAACGGCTTGCTGGATCGGAAGGATCGCAGACACTCGTCCCATTCCATCTTCGAGCGCGGTCATGGTCACACGTCGGTTAGCCGTCGCTCTCTCCGCTCGCTCAGCGGCCGTCTCGGCGTTCATCTCCTCCGCCAAGGCGCGCGCCTCGGTGCGCAGGCTCCGGATCCCGGCGGGTCCCATGCTCATCTTCATACGAGTGTCGACCTTGCGTCGGTCAGCGCTGGGCAGCGTCGCCGTTTCGTCGGCCATGACACGGGCCTTGTCTTCTGAGATCTCCCCGGAGGCGAGAGCTTTGAACGTATTCGGCATCTCGCACACGATCGCACGAGAGGTGGACAGGAACTTTCGACCGGAACCCGGTGACACCTTCTTCGCGAGGGCGATTTCCTCAGCGGAGCGGATTCCGCAATCACGTGCGGGAACCTGGTTGAGGGCATCTCGGCGTTGGCGCAAGCCCTCGAATGCCACCGCCTCGGCGGATTGCGCGGACACGATGGTCGCCTTCAGGCTCTCGAACGCGGTGATGCGTGCCAATGTCTCGGCTTCGGTTACAGCAGGCCGCTCACCGCGCAGCATAGATGCGAAGCGGTCGATCTCTGCAATGAGATCGAGGTCCGCCGGTGGTGCATCCGGAACGGTCTCCGTGTCCATGCAAACACACTACAATCCGGTACTGACACGAGACTTTTCGAACGCCTGACACGAAGGTACTCGTGCCTCTGGCACGAGATTTCAACGAACTGGAACCCGATCAGGCAGAGCTCTACCCAACGTCCCGTTGGATTCGGTTGAGCACCATGTCCATGGCCACGATATTGTGCCCGCCATCAGGGATGATGATGTCTGCGTTGCGCTTCGAGGGCTCCACATACAGCTCGTGCATCGGCTTTACGGTGCCCAGATATTGGTCCTCAACAGACTGCAGGGTCCGTCCTCGTTCGACGACGTCGCGTTTGATCCGCCGCAGCAGCCGAACGTCGGCGTCGGTGTCGACGAAGAGCTTGATGTCGAGCAGTTCACAGATTCGCGGTTCGGCGAAGATGAGGATGCCTTCGACGATGATCACTGGCGATGGCTCCACGAGCGTCGTGCGATCGCTGCGATTGTGGATCGAGAAGTCGTAGACCGGGCTCTCCACCGACTGCGATGCCCGCAGAGCGCTCAAATGTTCGACGAACAGGTCATTGTCGAAGGCGTCAAGGTCGTCGTAGTTGACCTTCTCGCGCTCCTCGTACGTCAGCTCGTCTCGCCGCCGGTAGTAGTTGTCGTGAAACAACACCGAAGGCGGGCCCGCGCACTTGTCCAGCAGCGCCTGGGTCAGGGTTGTCTTTCCACTGCCGGTGCCCCCGGCCACGCCTACAATCAAGGTCTCCACGGTTCAACTATCCCATTCGGCTCTGCGGATTCAAGCTTTGACTTTCCCCAAATTTATACCAGTCACCCTCGCCGAGGTTGGCCGGCGGGTCCGTTCATACTCGACGGGTGAGCTGGGCCCAGAGGTCTTGGTCGAACCGACGCTGAGCGAACAGTCCGGCCATGTGCCTGACCGCGTTGTCGACTTTGCCTCGCCATGCCACCACTGCGGTATCGGCGTCACCGAGGGACAGTGCCCTGAAGATAGCGCGGTCATCGATGAGGATGCGATCGCTGGCGGGTGAGTAGTCAAGCTGCAGAACAGAGATGAACAGGCGCAGGCGCAGGGTCAGTGCCTCGAAGGCTCGGGCGCTCTGTCGCAGACCGGAGGCCCGTGCCAGTTCCTGCTGGAAGTGGAGATCGGCATCCTCGACGTCGATGCCGCTCTTCGTCGCCGCCGAGGCCTCCACCTGCCGCAGTGCCAGCTGCACGGGCACGAAGTAGCGCTTCGGTCGCAGCGCCAGCGAGCGCAGGAGAACTTCCCCCACCGACATGCGTCCGGCATAGAGGTCGAGGACGTCAAGGGTGGTGATCAGTGGAATCCTCGAACCGCCCCGTGAACCGTCGAGCAGCTTGTCATCGACCATGCGCCGCAGAGCGGCATCCACCGAGGAGCGGGGCACCTGCATCCGCCCCGACAGAAGGCGCGGATTGATTCTGTCCCCAGGTTGATATCCCGAATCGATGATCTCCTCACGCAGGGCGATCGCCAGGTGTTCTGTGATGGACCGAGTCCCCTTCGGCAACCACGAAGAGATCTCCATTGAGTCAGAAGAAATGGAACTTCTACGAGCATCAGTTTGGCTCGATTGCCGCCACATGACGCCTTCGAAACCGTGACGCACACGGCCGGAGAGGGTGTCGAGCAGGGAACCGGGAACATCGCGGCAGAGAGCGAGTCCAGCTTTGACGTCGTCGATAAACGCATCGAACTCCCTGTGGACCACGATGCCGGCGTTCGCAATCGGGACCTGCACGTCCAAATCGTCCGTCTCACCGAAGGGATCGAAGACGATGAAGCGCTCGCGCTCGCCCCCGTCCCGAAGCAGATCGAGCAGGTCCTGAGCATCTGTCTGGCGATGCTCGCTGTCAAAACGCTGCGGCCAACGCTGAACACCTGCCGAACGCAGAGCCGCCACGATGCCAGCGATGCGGCGTTGGACCCGTCGTGCCGATACTGCGCTCGCACCACCATCGCGGCCGGCACCCCCATCAAAGGCTTCACCCACACCGTGCTCGTCACCAAGTCGGATGCCGATGACAACGAGCGGGAATCCGCCTGCGACAACCGTGATCTCAGCGCTTCCGCGCAGCTGGTCGCGGTGCACCGTCATCCCTCTCATCGCACGGGACACGATGCTCTGGCTCAGCCCGGTCGCCTCGGCGAGAGCCCTCGTCGAATAGTCCTTCCCCGAGATCCTCGCCCCTGCCGTGCTCACCAGGGCTTCCACGACCTGATCTGCCGTACTCTGAATCTGCGGACGGCCGCTGCGCGGGCGGTCGTCAAGGTCGGATCGCAGCGTCCACCGACGCAGACTCGATGGCGAGATACCCAACTCGGCTGCCACCTCGGCGATGGAGGACGAAGCCGTCTTGGCAACAGCGGCGCGACGCATCTCTGAGGAATACATCGCCCCATTCTATTACTTCTGACTCAACTATGTCTGCGATTGGCTGCAAGCCCTTCACCGCGAATTCTCTGCGGCGCATACTGGTCTCAACGATCCCGTCAACAGTCAACGGCGACGCGGGAACAGCTGGCACGACCCCAGCCAGACTCATCCAGAGTTCGTCCAACAGAAAAGGAACGAGCAGTTGTTGCATACAGACTCCGATCTCGATCAGCTCACCAGTCGCTCCATCGACACCGTTCGCAAATGGCTGCGCGTGGCAACGAGCAAGACCACGGCGAAGAATCCTGCCGCCGAACGCCTCTCGGCAGTGCTCTCCGATCCCAACGGCCTCGACTTCACCGTCGGATTCGTCGATCGGGTCGTGCGTACCGATGATGTGCACGCCGCCGCGGATGCTTTGGCGGAGGTCGGCAAGCTGGCTCCCGAGACGATGTCGGCCCTCGACCGCGCCCAGATCAAGACCGGTGCCGCCCTGGCCCGGGCACTGCCCCAGGTCGTCGTGCCGGCGGCTCGCACCCGCCTGCGTCAGATGGTCGGGCACATGGTCGTCGACGCTCGCGACAAACAGTTCGGCAAGGCTGTAGCAGCACTGACAGCCGACGGGCACCGGCTCAACATCAATCTCCTCGGCGAGGCTGTCCTCGGTGATGGCGAAGCCGATCATCACCTCGAAGAGACCCACCGTCTGCTGGCGCGCGAGGACGTCGACTACGTCTCCGTCAAGGTCTCCTCCGTCGCCTCACAGATCTCGATGTGGGCCTTCGACGACACCGTCGACTACGTCGTCGAACGCCTGCGCCCGCTCTACCAGCAGGCGGCGAAGGCACCGACCGGGTCCAAGTTCGTCAACCTCGACATGGAGGAGTACCGGGACCTCGAGCTCACGATCGCGGTCTTCACTCGCCTGCTCGCCGAACCCGAGTTCAAGAACCTCGAGGCCGGAATCGTGATCCAGGGCTACCAGCCCGATGCCCTGGGGGCCGTGCAGCGCCTGAGCGAATTCGCCAACGAACGCGTCGCCGATGGCGGGGTCGGAATCAAGGTTCGCCTCGTCAAGGGCGCGAACCTGGCGATGGAGACCGTCCACGCGGAGATCGCCGGCTGGCCCGCCACCACGTGCGACTCGAAGCAGTCCACCGACGCGAACTACAAGCGCGTCCTCCATTGGCTCTTCACGCCCGAGCGGATGAAGGGGCTGCGCATCGGCGTGGCCGGCCACAACCTCTTCGACATCGCCTTCGCCCACCACCTGTCCGTCGACCGTGAGGTCACGAACCGGGTGGAGTTCGAGATGCTGCAGGGCATGGCCTCGGAACAGGCCGCCGCAGTGACGGAGGACGTCGGAGACCTTCTCCTCTATGTCCCGGCCGTGCACCCGAAGGAATTCGACGTCGCCATCTCCTACCTCGTGCGCAGGCTCGAGGAGAATTCCTCGTCCGAGAACTTCATGTCGGGCATCTTCGACCTGGCCAACGGCAACGACGTCTTCGTCCGCGAGGCCAACCGCTTCGAGGACTCCGTCCGGCAGCTCGAAGACATTCTCGCGACAGACGGCGATTCCGCTCCCATGCCCAACCGTGGGCAGAACCGTGCGGCCGAACGCGATGTCCCGGGCACGGCACCGACCGAATTCTTCAATGAGCCCGACACCGATCCCTCGCTGCCCGCGAACCAGAAGTGGGTCAAGGCCATCATCGCCGAGGCGACCGCTCCCGGATACCTCGACGACCGCCCGAAGACGCCGAAGGTCGATTCGGCAGCGCAGCTCGATGAGATGATCGCCGGCGGTCGTAAGGCGGCGAAGGCCTGGCGCGAGCTCGGTGCTGCCGGACGTGGCGAGATCCTCCACCGTGCGGCCGAGATCTTCGCCGCACGCCGCGGTGAGTTCATCGCCGTCGAGGCCGCCGAGGTGGGCAAGATGCCCTCGCAGTCCGATCCGGAGATCTCCGAAGCCATCGACTTCATCCGCTACTACGCTCTCAACGCCGCGGAGCTGGAGACCCTCGAGGGGGCGAGCTTCGTCCCCGATGAGATGGTCGTCGTCACCCCGCCGTGGAACTTCCCCATCGCCATCCCCACCGGTGGCACCGTGGCAGCTTTGGCCGCAGGTTCGGCCGTGATCCACAAGCCCTCGAAACCCACCCAGCACTGCTCGGCACTCATCATCGACTGCCTGTGGCAAGCCGGCGTTCCGAAGGACGTGCTGCAGCTGTGCACCCCGTCCGACCGTGACCTCAGCCGTCACCTCGTCGCCCATCCGGATGTCGACCGTGTCATCCTCACGGGTGCCTCCGAGACGGCCGCTCTGTTCAAGTCCTTCCGTCCTGACCTGCACGTCAATGCCGAGACCTCCGGCAAGAACGCCCTGCTCATCACTCCTGCGGCGGACCGGGACCTGGCTGTTGCCGACCTCGTGTATTCGGCCTTCGGCCATGCCGGTCAGAAGTGCTCGGCCGCCTCGCTGGGCATCATGGTGGGCTCGACCTATGATTCGGAGCGCTACCGGCGCCAGCTCATCGATGCCGCCTCGTCGATGGTCGTCGACTGGCCTGCGAACATGTCGGCAACCATGGGACCGCTGACCGAGGATCCCGCCGACAAGCTCGAACGGGCCCTGACCTCCCTCGAACCCGGTGAGTCCTGGCTGCTCGAGCCTCAGCAGCTCGATGACACGGGTCGCCTGTGGAGTCCGGGAATCAAGGACGGCGTCAAGCCGGGGTCCTTCTTCCACCTCACCGAGGTGTTCGGACCCGTGCTCGGACTCATGCACGCCCGTGACCTCGACGAAGCCATCGAGTTCCAGAACGCGGTGGACTTCGGTCTCACCGGCGGCATCCACTCCCTCGATCCCGAAGAGGTGCGCACCTGGCTCGACGAAGTCCAGGTCGGCAACGCCTACGTCAACCGCGGCATCACCGGCGCGATCGTGCGGCGTCAGTCCTTCGGCGGCTGGAAGCAGTCCTCCGTCGGGCTCGGCTCGAAGGCCGGTGGCCCGAACTACCTCATGCTCTTCGGCCATTACACCGACGATCCCTCCACTTTGCCAGGGGCCACTGACGCAAGCCAGAACCTGGAACTGGCCAAGGCCGACGACGAACGTTGGCTGGCGCGGGAGTTCGGCGCGGCGAAGGATCACACGGGCCTGCAGTCAGAGGCCAACATCTTCCGCTACCGGCCCCGTCCGGTCACACTGCGGGTGATCTCGACATCGTCGCTGTTCGATCTGGAGAGGTCATTGCACGCGGCGAAATGCGTCGGGTCGACCGTGCAGCTGTCCGTCGCCGAGGAGGTGGCCCCCGAGGTGAAGATCGCCGCCACGAACGCGGGTGTCGCAGCTCGGACCGAGTCCGCAGCGACATTCGCGAACATGGTCGGCGAAGGACGCTACGACGACTCCGTCGGTGCCCGCATCCGCGTGCTCGGACCGCAGGAACCTGAGCTGCTGGCGGCCACCGCACCACGCCCCGAAGTTGCGGTCATCGATGAACCGGTGACCTCCTCGGCGCGGGTGGAGATGCGGTACTACGTGCAGGAGCAGGCAGTGTCGATGACTCTGCACCGCTTCGGCAACCCCAGCCGCGACTTCCACGAGCTGGCGGCCGAGCTCAAGGCCTGACCCAGCCGACCTGCTGGCTCTGACCCAGCCGATCGGTTGGCGGACGGCGGCTCTGATACCTCGGATCGAGGTGTCCGAGCCGCTGTCTGCTGTTCGGGTGTCGGCGACGAAATCAGAACCAGTTCGGTTCGTCGGCAGTCAGCCAGCTGATCGGGTTGACATTGCGACCGTTCGACATCGCCACGGACAGGATGTTGGCCAGATAGCGGTCTTCGGATATCTCCAACGGCCGCCCCGCGCTGTCGCGGCTGCGGCGCAGGTGGCGCAGCAGCGGTCGTCCGCGTGCAACCCCCAGCAGGTCTGCATCCTGCTGACCGCAGACGGTCGCCGAGAAGACGTGATCAGCACCGGCGAAGACGATCCCGTACTGCTGGGCGAGGCTGCGACTGACCGAGGCTGCATCGTTGGGAACCTTCTCGACCAAGTCGCCGAGATCCTCGGGGTAGCTCGTCCGTTCGACCATGACCTTCTCGCCGTCGAGTAGACGCACACGAAGAACCCGCAGCACACGGGCACGAGGATCGACTTTGAGTGCCGCGGCCGTCTCATCCCCCGCAATGCGCCAGCGCTGCTCGATGACCTGGCCGCCCGGGGTCCGCCCGTGCGCGCTGGCCCACTGAGCGAAGCTGCGGAACTCCTCAGCCACTGCCGCCGGCCGAGGCCTGCGCAGCACCATCTTGCGAGCTCCGCGCCGACCTCCCACGGTTCCCTCGCTGACCAGCAGTCGCAGCGCTTCGCGCACCGTGCCCGGTGCGACTTCGTACTCGGAGGCCAGAGCTGCTTCGGATTCGAGGCTCTGACCCACCTGCCGTGCCCCCGTGCGAATCGATTCGCGTATCTGCTCCGCGATCTGCTCGTACCGCGCTCCGCCGGATCCAGACGGCTGCAGTTGCGACTCGGTCACGCCTTCAGTCCTCCCATGATGTATTCCCAATAGAGCCAGCACGCTCAGCACTGCTGTCAGTGCCGTGCACCTACGCTACCGCAAGCTCCGAGCTGGCGATGGCCGCACGCACTGGAGCGTCACCGTCACCTTGTCTCGACGCTGTGAGCAGCCCGGCAGAGTTCATACGCACGGAATTTTCGCGGTTAGGCTCACTAGTGAGGATTATTCTACTCTTAGAACCTCACTAGTGATCTAGGTTGTCTATCTTCCATCTGTCCCCTATCGTGGGGATGGATCGAAGCACTTCGAATGAGAACACAATGCGCTTGCGCACAAGTCCGAAAGGCGAGTACGACGATGCTCAAACACACACGAAAGCTCACGGCTGCCCTCGCAGTGGGCGCTCTGGCCGCCCTGTCCGGCTGCGGTGACAGCGCCGAGTCCGAGGAATCGGCCAATTGGCGATCGGCGACGTCGGTCGAAGACGGCGGGGGCATGGACGCTCTCGTCGAGGCTGCTCAGGCGGAGGGATCACTCAATGTCATGGGCCTCTACCCCGACTGGGCCAACTACGGCGGGCTGCTCGACGCGTTCTCGGAGAAGTACGACATCGAGATCGACAACGACACCTCGACCGGCGCGAGCCAGGACCTCATCAACGCGGTCAAGAACAGGCAGGGGCAGGAAACCTCTCTCGACTACCTCGACACCGGCGAATCCTTCGCCGTCGACGCCGCAGAGGAGGGCCTGCTCGCCGAATACTATCCCGAGACCGCCGATGACATTCCCGAGAACATGAAGGCACCGGACGGCACCTGGTTCAACCACCTCGGCGGGACCATGGCCATCGGCTGTGACTCCGAGACCGTGAAGAAGTGCCCGAAGAGCTTCGCCGAGCTGCTCGAGCCCGAGTACAAGGGCAAGGTCGCCATGCGCGGCAACCCGACGACGGGCGAAGCCGGCTTCATGGCCGTCGTCGCCGCGTCCCTGGCCAACGACGGCTCGCTCGACGACATTCAGCCGGGCATCGACTACTTCGCCGAGCTCTCGGACAAGGGCAACCTCGTACCGACAGAGGCCGAGGCCGGAACGTTCGAGACCGGTGAGACGCCGATCGCCGTCAACTGGGACTACCTGCTCCTGCAGTGGGCGGACGACCTTGCTGACGGTGGGGTGGACATGTCGATCTCCATCCCGTCCGACGGCACCGTCGCCTCCTACTACGCGGCATCGATCAACGATGATGCACCACACCCAGCGGTTGCACGCCTGTGGCAGGAATTCGTCTTCAGCGACGAGGGACAGAACCTGCTGCTCGAAGGCTACGTCCTGCCCGGTCGCCTCGACGCCATGGTCGAAGCCGACACGGTCGACGACGATGCACTGTCGAAGCTGCTCGATGATGCGGTCGACCAGACGGCGCCGCAGCCGACTCAGGAACAGCGGGATTCGCAGCAGAAGGTCCTCGCTGACAACTGGGCGAAAGCTATCGGATGACCTCAGTTCCACAGTCATCGCCCCGCACCGCTGGGCCGGCCGGAGCAGGTTCCGCTCCGGCCGGCCCACGGCGCAGGCGAGCCCTCTCACCGGCCTGGACGGCCCTGGCACCGATCGCGGTCATCATCGTGCTGTTCTTCGTGATCCCGATCGGCGGAATGGTGGCGACCTCGCTCCTCGTTCCCGGCAGCGAACCCGGCACGAAGACCTTCGGCCTCGACAACTTCACCGCGCTGGGCTCGGGATCGCGTTCGATGGCCCTGGGCAACAGCCTCCTCCTGTCGTTCACCGCCGCCACCGTGGCCGCGATCTTCGGCGGTCTCTGCGCCTGGGCGATCTCGACCGTGAAGTCGAAGATCGTCGACTCCATCACCGCCGTCATCTCCAGCGTGCTGGCCAACGACGGAGGCGTTCCTCTGGCGTTCTCCTTCATCGTCGCCGTCGGCAACACCGGATACTTCACCGCGCTGATCACGGCGGTCGATTCGACCTTCACGCTCTACAGCGTCAAGGGTCTGATCCTCATGTACCAGTACTTCCTCATCCCCACGATGATCCTTCTCACGCTTCCCAGCTTCGTCTCGCTCAGACAGCAGTGGCGTGAGGCCAACACGTCGTTGGGCGGCACCAGCCTGACCTTCTGGCGCCGTGTCGGACTGCCTGTGATCACTCCCGCCCTGCTGGGTGCCTGGCTGCTCATGTTCGGTTCCGCCTTCGGCACCCACGCCTCGGCAGCAGTGCTCATCGGCACGGGAGGCTTCCCCCTCATCCCGCTCGAGATCGCCGGACAGCTCGCCGGTTCTGCAGCCACCGGCGGAGAAGGAGTGGCGATGGCCCTGGGCGTGACGACGGGAGCGATCGCCGTGATCGTCCTCATCGCCTACAACGCATTGATGAAGAGGAGCGCCAAGTGGCTGAACACCTGAACAGCTCCCCGCGGATGAAGAGATTCTTGGCGTGGCTGCCGCTCGCGGCGCTGGCGATCTTCATCCTCACTCCGCTGCTGAGCTCGCTGATATATTCGTTCTTCCGCGCCGACGGCAGCTTCACCACGTCCGGGCTCACCGGCCTGGCCGACTCCGGAAAGATCGTGGCCCCGCTCATGCGCAGCCTCGTCGTGTCCGTGCTCGCCGCCGTCATCCTCGTGGTCACGCTGGTTCCTGCAGTCGTCGCCGTCCACCTCTGGGCGCCTCGGCTGCGGTCGGTGCTCAGCATCCTGTGCACCCTGCCTCTGGTCGTGCCGGCCATCGCGATCGTCGCCGGACTCTCAGCAGTGCTGCGCAGCCTGGCGGCTCAGGGCCGGGGCAGCCTCGGCATGCAGCTGAATACGATGTTGCAGTCGCAGGATCTGCCGCTCGTGCTCGTCGGCACCTACGTCATCCTATGCCTGCCCTTCACATTCCGATCGATCGACGCGGGGCTGTCCACCCTGCCGCTGCGCACGCTCTTCGAGTCCTCATCGATCCTCGGCGCCGGGCTCGGGACCACACTGCGGCGGGTCATCATTCCCAACATCCGAGGACCGGTGATGTTCTCGGTCTTCTTCACCTTCGCCCTGTCCATTGCGGAGTACACGGTGGCCGCGACTCTGTCGATCAACACCCTGCCGGTCTTCCTCAATACACTCTCAAGCACGAACTTCCGCGGTTCGATCACCCTGTCCGTGCTGCTCAACCTCACCACATGGCTGCTGCTGGCTGCCGCCACCGTGAGCGCCTCGCGCTTCGGCCATCGACCGAGCGCTGTCAGCGAGCACGATGAGCCCGAAGCCGATGAACCGGCCGTCTCCCAGGCCGCCGGTGCTTTTCGAAAGGACGATGAGACCCCATGACCACTGCGGATAACCGCCCTCGCCCATCACGATCGGGCATCGAACACACAGATGAGCCCGAAGCCGTGCGCTTCGAACACGTCAACAAGTCCTACGGCGGCACCGAGGTGCTCAACGACTTCAACATCGACATCGAAGCGGGCAGCATGGTCAGTTTCCTCGGACCGTCCGGCTGCGGCAAGACGACGACCTTGCGCATCCTCGCCGGTTTCGAACCGGTCAACGGAGGAGATGTCCTCGTCGGCGGCGAATCCGTCCTCAAGCTGCCACCCAACAGCCGCGACATGGGCATGGTGTTCCAGAGCTACAGCCTGTTCCCCAATCTCGGGGTCAGCGACAACATCGAATACGGCCTGCGGATCCGCAAGGTCGACGCCGGAGCACGCCGTCGACGCACCGAGGAGCTCCTCGAGATCTGCGGCCTGACCGGAATGGGCGCCCGCTTCCCGCATCAGCTCTCTGGCGGGCAGCAGCAGCGTGTCGCTCTGGCCCGCGCGCTGGCCACTCAGCCGAAGGTCCTGCTGCTCGACGAGCCGCTATCCGCACTCGACGCTTCGGTCCGCTCCTCGCTGCGTGATGAGATTCGTCGAGTGCAGCAGGCGCTGGGCACGACGACGGTCTTCATCACCCATGACCAGGGAGAGGCTCTGGCGATCGCCGACCGCGTGGCGGTGATGAACGACGGCAGGATCGAGCAGTACTCCGCCCCGCACGAGGTGTATTCGTCTCCGGCCACTGCCTTCGTCGCCCGGTTCGTCGGCTCGATCAACGAATTCGCCGTGGGCCAAGACTGGACGATTCGCGACCGTCTTCCCATCGAGCCCGCACCGGATCACACCGTCTTCGTCCGTCCCGAGAACCTGTCGATCACTTCTGCCGCGGACGGCTTCCTCGAGGTCAAGCACAGCACCTACACCGGCGAGCGCACAATGGTCCACCTCGGGCTGCCCGGAGACCACAAGGCGCGGTGGGCGGCCTCCCTGGCCTCGGTCGACGCCGATGACTTGCGACCCGGCATGCGCATCGATGCCTCGGTCACCGCTGAACCCGCGCTGCGCCTGGACCGGAACGACGCCGAAGGAGTCCCCGCATGAGCGACTCCATCACCGGATTCTCCGGTGCCGTCTTCGACTGCGACGGCATCCTCGTCGACTCCGAAGCCCCCTGGATCGACCTCATGGCCGGTTACCTGACATCGATGTCCGCCAGTGGCCTCTCGCCCGAGGACCTGCGCGGACTCACCGCGGACGAGGCTGTGGCCCGACTTCAGCGCATTCACGAGGCACTCGGCTCGCCCAGCGATGTCCAGCCGCCGACGGCAGCCGAGGTCGACCGCGCCTACAGCGCCGCCCTCGAGCACGTCGCCGCTCCCATGCCCGGCGCTCCCGAACTCGTGGCCTCATTGTCAGGGACCATTCCGATAGCTGTGGCCAGCAACGGCCGAGGCGAGGACGTCCGCGGACTCCTCGAACGTGCCGGAATGCTCGACTTCTTCGACGCCATCATCACGATCGACGACGTCGACCAGGGCAAACCGGCACCGGACCCCTACCTTCTGGCTGCTCGACGGCTCGGGCTCTCCGCCTCGACGGTGGTCGCCTTCGAGGACTCACCGGTCGGGTCACAGGCAGCGCACACGGCCGGATGCACGGTGATCGGAGTCAACAACGATCCCAGCATCGAGCTGGCAGGCGAGGTGCGACTGCGCCACTTCGCGCAGCTGCGTTTCGATCCCCGAACCCGTTCGCTGCTCATCGACATCGAGCATTGAGGAGATGCCATGCCCACTTCGACCACATTCACCCTGCAGACGTGGAACGTCTGGTACGGCGGCCGCGAAGTCGACTTCGGCCAAGAGAAGCAGTACGCGATCGCTGCGCAGTTCCCAGCAGACGTTCTGGCGCTGCAGGAATGCTGGGGCAGCGCCGCAGAGAACCTGGCACCGAAGATCCTCGCAGACCATGCGCAGCGGGGATGGGACACGGCTGTGCTCAGCTCCGGACAGCTGACGGTGGTGGAAACCAGCACGCTGCCCTATGCCCAGGCAGCACTCGTGCGTCCGCTGCCGGACTCGCCGCAGATACTCGTCTGGTCCGTCCACCTCGCGCCGTACCCCTATGCGGTCTACCGAGCTCTGCAGGGGGAAGGACAGGACGTCGCCGATGCCGAGGAGGCACCACGCCTCGAGCAGATCGAAGAGATCCTGTCCGAGACCGACCGTATCTGCGGCCAGGACGGTCAGGCCGATCTGCCCGTCGTCATCTGCGGTGATTTCAATACCCCGTCCACCGGGGACTGGTCGGCGCGCACTGATCGACCCGATATCGCGTGGCGCTCGCCCGACGCACTGCTGGCGGCCGGGTTCACCGACACCTTCCGCGCGGTGCACTCTGACCCTGTCGCCTCTCCGGCCGATACATGGTCTCCGATCGAGCCGCTCACCCACGCGGGTCATCAGGAGAAGCCCGAACCGGGCCGCGCCGACGGTGCCGAGCCCCGTGATCGGATCGACTTCATCTTCTCGCGCGGCCTCGACGTCGTCGACAGTGTGATGCGTGGCTGCAGCGCCGAAGGTCTGATCGAAGACGGCTTCGTCGATGTCGGCGGACGCTGCGAACTCATCCCGAACCAGCGGCAGAACCGTTTCCCGTCCGATCATCAGCTCGTCGAAACACGGTTCACTTTCCCGGCCTGAGCGGTTCCCTGCGCGATCGGCGCGTGCCACTCCGTCGATCGTGTACATACGCTGAAGCCTCAGCGGCCCGGCCACGTGGGAAGGCCGGCCTGGTCCCGCAGACTGCGCCCCAGCATCAAACCGGCCAGCGGTCGGATGTTCATGAGTTTCATTCCGACCGAGCGCAGCAGCAGGTCGCGGCGATTCGCTGGAGCGAAGACGATTCCGAGCCCATGGGCCGCGTCCTGCTTGCTGGCTATCATCGGCATCAGCCGACGTTCGTATGCGTCGAAGGCTCGGCGATGGTCCCCCGGTGTGGCAGCCAATTCGGCCGCCAGCACATAGGCTTCGACCATCGCCAACGCCGATCCCTGACCGGCCAACAATGACGGACTCGCCGCGGCGTCGCCGATCAGTGCGACTCTGCCGCTGGTCCATGAGGGCATCCGGATCTGATTCGCCCGATCTAGGTAGAGCGTTCGTGCCCGCGGCAGCTCGTGAAGAATCGCCGGGATCTCCCATCCTGCCTCTGCCAGGCTGGAACGAAGGAGGTCCCGTTGTGCATCGAGATCATCAGTGGGAACCGGGCCCTGATGCCGGAAGGTCAGCATGAACATCGTCAGGTCATCACGCAGCGCGACACGGATCGCCTGGAACCCGACTTCAGCATGCAAGACGGCGACGAGTTCATCGCGTGGGCGGTAGCCGTCGACATCGAACGCGGCGACGGCGATCCCGAGGTCTCGCTCGAACCGCGACTCCTCACCGAAGATCAGTTCACGGACGCGTGAGTGCAACCCGTCCGCACCGACCACGAGGTCGAATTCCCGTGGGGCAGCATGCAAGAACTCGATATGGACGCCTCGCTCCCCCTCGGTGAGTCGGGCAACGGTGTCCCCGAAGATCGTCTCGACGCCTCCTTCGAGGCTGTCATGGATTGCAGCGGCGAGGTCTGAACGCAGAATGCTGACGTATCGGCCACTTGTTCCCGCAACGAACTGCTGGGGGTCGAGCGACGCAATCCGGTGCCCATCTAGGGCGACATCGCGAGCCTCTGCGAGCGGGTAGCCCTCGCGTCGCAGTCGAGGCACAAGGTCCATCCGCTCTGCCACATCGAATCCAGTACCCCAGAAATCGATGAGATAACCACCTCGACGCAGCCCGTGTGATCGCTCGAGGAGCGTGGGCTGATGCCCCGCTTTCTGCAGCCAATGGGCCACCGTGGAACCAGCGATCCCGGCGCCGACGACGAGCACACGCATCTTCTGCCTCCCTGCAGACTGATGATCAGATCACCAGTTTAGATCTCCCGGAGCCAGCGCGGACTGGCTGTGTCCAAGCCGACGTTCGTGTTGGCAGGGTCTCATATGTAGTAGTCTCGATCACACCAGAGCACCCAGCGTTCTCTTGCAGAGTTCACACTTCGTTCACATGTCTGCCATAGACGTCAGCGTGGACAGCGATACGGTGCTTGTGTCTGCGCCGTGATCTCTCGCGACGCTTGAGAATCCGAAAGGCTCCTATGACAGTCTCCAAGACGGCTTCATCGTGCGCGGCGCTCAGCCTCGTCGCGGCAATCGGCCTCACGCTTCCCCCAGCACCGGCAACCGCTGCCGAAGATCCGCACATCAGCGAAATCGGCTACACGCTCGACACTGACTTCATCGAGATCGCAGCCGAGCCCGGCACCGACGTCTCGGGATGGACGGTCGGTTCCGTCACTCGCGGCGGCAGTGTCCAAGCGGCGGAGAACATCACCACCGTTCCTGCCGGCACCACCGTAGGCGAGGCCGGCGCGCTGGCGGTCGAGGTGCCGATCACGAACTCCGTGAAGTCCGGGAATGCCGCCGACGGCAGCTACGGCTCCTCGGCCTTCGCCATCGATGACGACGGCATGCTCGTGGACTTCGAACAGGTCGGCGGCGTGACCGACGGCAAGGGTGTGACGGGTAAGTCGAACAAGAACACCCCCGACGCCGTCGTCGGCGAAGAGGCCTCTCCCACGGGAGCCACCGCCGCGGGCGGACAATCCATCCAACTCATCGACGGCACCTGGTCCTCCGCGGCGCCGACTCCGGACGCGCTGCCCGGTGATGATGGTGAAGACGGCGGCAACTCCCCTGTGCCAGAGGATGTCACCCCGATCGCCGATATTCAGGGCACCGGCGATGCAAGCCCCCTGCAAGGCGAGACCGTCAGGACCCGCGGCATCGTCACAGCGTCGTACCCGAGCGGCGGGCTGAACGGATACTACGTGCAGACGCCGGGCACAGGCGGTGCCGAGGATGAGACTCCGGGCGCCTCGGACGGCGTCTTCGTCTACTCCCCTGACACAGTCGCTGATGTCAGCCTCGGCGACCATCTTGAACTGACCGGCTCGGTCTCTGAACACTACGGGCAGACTCAGATCTCCGTCAGCAACAAGGGAATGACGGTCCTGGATGAGCCCGCCGAGGCGGTCAAGCCCATCGAAGACGCGTTCCCTGACGACGCTTCCGCCCGTGAAGCCCTCGAAGGCATGCTGCTGCAGCCCACCGGTGAGCTGACCGTGGCCGACAATTACAACACGAACGCCTACGGCGAAGTGGTGTTGGCCACCGGCGACGGAGCCCTCCCCCAGCCCACCGAAGTCGCCCGACCGGGAAGTGCAGAGGCCAAGGCCGTCGAAGCCGAGAACCTCAAACGTGAGGTCATCCTCGATGACGGTGCGAGCGTCAACTACCTCGAAAACGACAAGGACACTGTCGTCCCGTATGTCTCGAACGACGAACCGATGCGCGTCGGCGCTCAGGTAACGATGACCTCGCCGGTGGTGCTCGGCTTCGATCACGAGAAGTGGCGCTTCCAGCCCACCACCCGCCTGACCGGCGACAACGCCGAGGCGATCCAGCCTGCCAGCTTCACCGACACCCGCACCGATGCACCAGAGGACATCGGCGGACAGGTCAGTCTGGCCAGCTTCAACGTCCTCAACTATTTCACCACGACCGGCGATCAGCTCTCCGGCTGTGACTACTATGACGACCGCGAGGGCAACCCGATCACCGTTCGCGGCGGCTGCGATGCCCGTGGTGCTGCCAACGCGGAAAGCCTCAAACGCCAGGAGACGAAGATCGTCACGGCCATCAGCAAGCTCGATGCTTCAGTCGTCTCTCTCATGGAGATCGAGAATTCCGCGGCGTTCGGCGATGATCGCGATGATGCACTTGAGACTCTTGTGCAGCGCCTCAACGAGTCTGCCGGAGAAGACAAGTGGGACTTCGTACCTTCCCCCGCCACGGTGCCGGAAGATGAGGATGTCATCCGCACGGCTTTGATCTATCAGCCCGCCGAGGTGGCCACGCAGAACGATTCCACGATCCTTGACGACCAGGATGCGTTCTCCAACGCCCGCGAGCCCCTCTCGCAGGCGTTCGCACCCAAGGACGAGTCCGGTGAGCTTGAGACCGACAAGACCTTCGTGACGATTTCGAACCACTTCAAGTCCAAAGGTTCGGGCTCAGGCGAAGGCAACGAGGACAGTGGTGACGGACAAGGAGCGTCGAACGCTGATCGGGTGAAGCAGGCGACTTCGCTGGTCAAGTTCGCAGGCAAGCAGCAGGAGGCCGCCGACAGCGACTTCGTCTACATGCTCGGCGACTTCAATTCCTACACTCAAGAGGACCCGATGCAGGTCTTCTACGAGGCAGGGTTCAAGGACGTCGCAGCCGAGAAGACAGACAAATCCACCTATGTGTTCAAGTCCCGCACCGGCAGTCTCGACCACGTGCTGGCATTGGACGCTTCAGGCTCGGGGGCTCAGTCGAAGTCGAGGTCCGAGGCTCAGGCGGATGTGCCGTCGAGCGCTTTCGATGCAATCACCGGTGCCGATGTCTGGAACATCAACTCGGTCGAAGCTCTGGCACTCGAATACAGCCGCTTCAACTACAACGCGGGCGACTTCTACGCTCCGGATCAGTTCCGTGCCTCCGATCACGACCCTGTCATCGTCGGGCTCTTCGAACCCGAGGACGAAGATGGAAGCGACGGTGCAGCGGCCTCGGGTGAGGCTGATGTGGGTGCCGCCTCCGACGACGGGGCTGATGCAGGTGCCAACGGCGCTGACTCTGATGCTTCTGCAAGTGCGAATTCCGCCAGCGACTCGAGTGGCTCATCGACGGCCGCGGCAGACGGTTCCACTGGTTCTGGTGCGAGCGGCTCCTCGGACGCGGCGGCAAGCGATGCTGGCAGTCATGCCGGCGGCGATCTGCCGCGCACCGGTACTGATCCAACGCTGATCATGTCGATTGCGGCCGGGCTTATCATCATCGGCGCAAGCATTGTGCACATCGTGCGCAGGCGGAAGCTGGGCGAGCGCAGCTAGCCCACGGCGCTGGGCGCCGCGCACCCAGCCGGCCGTGAGCCGGACCAGCAATTGTGAGGGAGAATGACCTTGATTCTACGATCAGAAATCAAGGTTCTTCTCCCTCACCTTCAGCTCTCTACTGCAACCTGGCCGCGCATGAGCACGCGGGCAGTGCGGAACAGGGAGGCCGCCGTCACGGTCTTCTGCGCTTCGTCCCAGACCGCGGAGGCGGTGACCACGCCCGATGGTGTGCCGAGACGCACCTCCGGGCCAGGCACAGAATGCTCGGATCTGTGGATTATTCCGTAAACGATTGTTCCGGAGATCTGCGCGGCAGCTGCCAAACACATTGCTCCAGTACCCGGTACCGCTTTGTGGGTCTGGCCCATCGAGATCATGCGCACGACGACATCGGAATCGGCCGCAGCCAAGGTGGTGCCGTCGAGCAGGGTCGTCGGCTCCGGCGAGGTGACGACCGCGACCTTCGGTACGACCTGTGGAGCTGTCTCCGGCGACTCGCACAAGCCCATCCGCACCGCCGCCTTGCGCCGCAGCTCCTCGATCATCAGGGTCGAATGACGGTTGGCGTCGATGGACTCCGGAGACTCATCACCGTTGAGACCGATTGCCGCCGCGGGCACGATGACCACCGGCAGCGACGCATCGACCATGGAAACGTCGAACATGGCTCCGTCGACGTCGATCGATTCAGAGGACACTCCGGTTGGCAGGAGCCCCGAAGTGCGGCTGCCGGCAGGATCCGGGTAGATGAGTTCGATCGGCGCTCCGGTGCCGCTGACACCGGTGAGTTCGAAATCGCCCGCAACGGAGGCCTGGCCATCGACGACGGTGAGACCGACGTCGACGAGCTTGCCGGTATTCGTATTGAACAGACGGAACACATGCCACCCGTCGGCGGCCGAGATGATCTCGGCGATGAGAGCGAAGGGCACGACACCCGATGACAGATTTCCGCAGTTGCCGGAATAGTCCACGGCCGCCTCGGCGACATCGACCTGACCGAAGGTGTAGTCGAGATCCACACCCTCACGGTCCGAGGCGGATACCACCATCACCTTCGACAGCGACGAAATCCCGCCGCCCATCCCGTCGAGCTGACGACCAAAGGCATCCGGGGAGCCCAGCGCGGAGCAGAAGATCGCATCCCACGCCGAGGTGGTCCCATCGGGCCCCGGTCCCGGCACCGAGTCCAGCGTCGGCAGTGCATCGGCGCGGAAGTAGAGCCCCTTGCTCGTACCTCCGCGAACGAACGCGGCATCGATCCAGTGTGTCATCGGCCCGCGGGGTCCACGGTCTTGGGCACGATGACCATGGCCACGAAGCCGAGGACAGCGACGACCGCGAAGAGGTAGAAGCCCCACGGGTAGGCGATGCCAGCGGTGACGAGGGTGCCGGTGATGAACGGGCCGACGATGGCGCCGAGGCGGCCGACGGCCGAGGCCATGCCCAACGCCGTTCCGCGTGCGGTGGGTGGGTAGATCGCGGAGACGAATGCGTAGACGAGGACCTGGGCGGAGAATACGAAGACTCCGGTGATGAAGACGGCGATGTTGAGCAGGATCTGGCTCGTCATGGGAATGCTGAGCACGGCGAGGAAGACTGCTGCCAAGATGAACCACATCAGCACGATCGGCTTGGTGCCGTGCTTGTCTGCCAGCCAGCCGGCCATGACGAGACCGACGACGGCGCCGAGGTTGAGTACGAGCAGCATGACCAGGGAGTCTGAGACTTCGTAGCCGGCGTCGGCCATGATCTTCGGCAACCAGGTGTTGAGTCCGTAGACCAGCAGCAGACCCATGAAACTGGCGGCCCAGACGCCGATCGTGACCAATTTGAAGCGGCCCACGAACAGTCCCGCCATTCCAGTCTTCGGCGCGAGGACAGTCGCGTCTGCGGTTGCGGCCGTGGCTTCGGCTGGACGTGACTTCGCGGCCTGGGCGTCGACGAATTCCTGGGATTCGGGCAGCTTCCACCACAGCAACGGGACGAGGACGAGTCCGGCGACACCGCCGGCGATGAAGAGCAGGTGCCAGTTGTGGGAGTAGAAGACGGCGAGCAGAGAGATCGCCACGGCGCCGGCGTGGTAGCCGGTCATCGTCAGCGTCGTCGCTTTGCCGGTCTTGCCCGATTTGTTGTGCTCGCTGATGTAGGCGAGGCAACCGGGCATCACGGCGCCCAGGGCGAGTCCGGCAATGAACCGGAAGGTTGTGAACAGTGCGACGTTCGGGGAGAACGCGACGAGAATCGTGAAGATGGAGAAGACGAGGACGCAGACGAGGATCGTGTAGCGGCGTCCGACGCGGTCGGCGATCGGCCCCACCGCCGCAGCACCGAGGCCCACACCCACCAAGCTCAGGGTCGCGACGAGGGTCGCGGCCTCCGCGGTGAAGCCGATGGCGTTGGTCGCCAGAAGCTCAGGGATCACGGCCCCGAGCACGACGAGGTCGAAGCCTTCGAGGGCGACGGCCAGCCAGCACAGGATCGCCGGCCAACGGGTATCGGTCGCGCGAGCTGTGGTGGCAGCGCCAGTGGGTGAAGCAGGTGTGGACATCGATGTCTCCGGTCGTTCAGGGGTTCGAGCAGTACGTTTGTCGATAAATCATCAGGTCAGAAGGGGTACGGTGCGATCTGCGAGCGCATCGTGACCCACTGCGTTTCGGTGAAGGCCTCGATATTGGCATCGGCCCCACCGAAGCGGGATCCATTGCCGGAATCCTTGGTGCCGCCGAAGGGCACATTCGCCTCATCGGAGACGGTCTGCTCGTTGATGTGGACTTTGCCGGAGTCGACGAGATCGGCCAGTTCGATGGCCATGCCCACATCGCCGAGGATGCCCACGGACAGACCATATTCGCTGGCATTGACGAGTTCCGCGGCCTCTTCAAGCGTCGAGAATCGACTCACGGGCGCCACAGGTCCGAAGATCTCCTGCGTCCAAGCTGGGTTCGAGGGGCTCAGGTCCGCGAGCACCGTCGGTGGCACGAAGGCGCCTTCACCGGTGCCACCGGCAACGAGTCGTGCACCGTCGGCCTGGGACTTGTCGATGATGTCGCGGATGTTCGTCCGCTGGTGATCGTCGATGATCGGCCCCAGTGCGACCTCCTCGGTGGCGGGATTGCCCACGGGCAGGTTCCTGGCGCGCTCGGCCAGCTGTTCGACGTATTCGTCGTAGATGGAATCGTGGACGAGGTGGCGGCCGGTGGTCATGCAGATCTGTCCCTGGTGCATCCAGGAACCGAAGGCCCCTGCCGAGGTGGCCGGACCGACCTCTGCTCCGGGAAGGACGACGAGTGCATTGTTTCCACCCAGTTCCAGGTGGCAGCGCTTGAGGAGGCGCCCGGCGGACTCGCCGACCTTGCGCCCGGCTGCGGTGGATCCGGTAAAGGAGATGACAGAGACCTCGGGAGCAGAGACCACGGCTTCGCCGGCTTCCCGGCCTCCGGGCAGAACCTGCAGGAGACCCTCGGGAAGACCCGCCTCGGCGAAGATGCGGGCCAGGCTCACTCCTCCGCAGACTGCGGTACGTGGGTCCGGCTTGAGCAGGACCGCATTTCCCAGGGCGAGTGCCGGGGCAACCGAGCGGATCGAGAGGATGAGTGGGAAGTTGAATGGTGCGATGACGGAGACGACTCCGGCGGGCACCCGGCGGGAGAACGACCAGCGGGGTTCGTTCGAGGTCAGGACCTGCCCCTTGGGATGGCTGGGCAGGGCGGAGGATTCGTAGCAGATCTGCTCAGCAGAGCTTACTTCCAGACCTGCCTTGGCTGGGATTCCACCGGATTCGCGGACGATCCAGTCGGCGAGCTCCTCGGCATGTTCGGCCCACAGCGCACCGGCTCGGCGGAGGACGGCTGCACGTTCGGCAGGTGGTGTCTTCGCCCATTCCTTCTGGGCCGCGGCCGCACGAGTGGCGGCTGCATTCACGTCGTCGGCGTTCGCAGCGCTCAAGCGCCCCAAGGTCTGGCCTGTGGCGGGTTCGATGACGTCATAGGACTCGTCTGCGCCGTTCGTCCACGCGCCGGTGAAGATCTTGCCGTGCCACTGGGTGCCTAGGAAACTGTTCTCGCTCATGACGTTCTCCCCTGTTTCTGCTCTGCTCGGGTTGTGACTGTGATGACTTCAATGTAGGTCAGCCCCCGTGCCCACGGGAACGATCGGCCGCCTCGGCGATCGGGTGCTGGGCTGCCGCTCCTTCGAGGTCGGCCTTTCGGGCACAGCTGATGCGCGTGGCTGCCACACCTATCGCCACAATAGTGATGCGGACCACGCGGAGCCATCGGTGATCCATTGATTGAGAATACGCCAGTTCTCCGGCTACGATTGCGGCCATGGCGAACTCTCAATCGGGCGATTCCATGATCGATCGGCTGGTCCGGGTCCTCGGCTCTTTCGACCCCGATCATCAGAGCCTGAGCACCGACGAGCTCTCCGCACGAGCAGCCTTGCCGAAGTCCACGGCCTACCGGCTGATCAACGACATGATGCGACACAACCTGCTGCAGCGTGACCCCAACGGGCGGCTGCGAATCGGCGTGGGAATGTGGGAGCTGTCGAATCGCGCCTCCGACGCCGTCGACCTGGCCTCCGTGGCCAGACCGCATATGATGGCCGTCCACGATTTCGTCGGCGAAAACACTCAGCTGGGGATTCTGCGCGAGCGTGAGGTCCTCATCATCGAGCGAATGTCGAAGCCGACTGCCGTCATCCACCGCTCGAAGACTGCCGGGAGGCTTCCCGCCCATGCCTCGTCATGCGGACTGGTACTGTTGGCGCACGCACCGAAGCATGTGCGCGAAGCGTACCTGCGGGGCCCTCTGGCTGCGATCACCGAGAAGACGACGACCGATCCGAGCGTGCTGCGGAAGATGCTGGCCTCGATCCGGACCTATCACTTCGCAGAACTGGTCGGTCATATCGATGACGGCACCACTGGAATCGCGGTGCCCGTGTTCGACGGCAATGGGCTGACGATCGCCGGCCTCGGCGTCGTCGTCGATTCCGAGCACCACGTCGGCGGGCCGGCGATCATGCAGGCCCTGCGCACCGCCTCGGCGGGGATCACGAAGGATCTCGAGGCTGCGGGCAAGACTGTGATGGACTGATCTCCCGGCTCGTCACGCGCGGGCTTCGTATCTGGCTCGTCGCTTCTCGGCCTCGACTTCTCTGTTCTTCGCCGGGGCGTTGGTCACCAGCGCATCGAGGAGGTGCTGAGTGGTATGGGCAACCTCCTCGACGGCCCGGTCGAAAGCCTCGGCGTTGGCCTGGGAGGGCTTCGTCGTACCCACGATCTTGCGCACGTACTGCAGTGCCGCGGCATGCACTTCGTCCGAGGTGGCGTGGGGTTCGAAATTATGAAGGGTTCTGATGTTCCTGCACATGGCCCAACGGTACGCCGCGGGACTGACACGAGATAGGTCTCTGCCGCCGATAGACTGGCGAAGCGTCCCCGCAACAACCCAGTCTTGGAGAATGATGACCGACCAACTCCCTCCCCCGAACACGGCGGTGACTCCTGGCCAAGTGGCGAGCGTGCGAGCTCTGCGACACGACTTCTCCCGCCTGCTCATGGAACACCGCTTCGTCATCGACGAGCTTCTGACCAAGATCTCGATCCTCAGCGAAGAGACCTCCCACACGCACAGCTACAACCCGATCGAGCACATCACATCGAGGGTGAAGTCGCCGCGGAGTCTGCTGGAGAAGGTCAATCGCCGCGAGCTTCCCCTCGACTTCGATGTGATTCGCACGAAGATCACCGACATAGCCGGTATCCGCATCACCTGCAGCTTCATCGCCGACACCTACCACGTGCTGAAGATGCTGACCTCGCAGAACGATGTCCGGGTCGTCCAGATCAAGGACTACATCACCCACCCGAAGCCCAACGGCTACAAGAGCCTGCACGCGATACTCGAGGTGCCCGTGTTCCTCAGCTCAGGTCCGACCCCGGTGATCTGCGAGGTTCAGATCCGCACGATCGCCATGGACTTCTGGGCCAGCCTGGAACATAAGATCCACTACAAGTTCGCCGGCGAAGTTCCCGATCGGCTCGTCGAGGAACTCACACAGGCTGCCGAGGTGGCCGGCCAGCTCGATCGCAAGATGGAGCAGCTGCACGCCGAGGTCCACGACAGCGAACCGGGCAGCACCGATGAGGATTTCGACGAGGAAGCCCTGCGTATCCTGTGGGAGCTGAGTTCACGACAAGAGTGAGCTCACCCGATGCGGCAGCAGAACACTACCGACGCTTCGGACGAAATGTGCGAAACCAGGCATCGTTGTTGGCCTCATCCTCTGCGACGAGTTCCCAGTAGACGCGTCTGCCACCGGGAACGTCGAAGATTCTCGTGCCATCGCCGAGGAACACCGGCGCGACGAACATCTGCATCTCGTCGATCAGGTCGCCTTCGAGCGCCTGGCGGCCGATGTCGGCGCTGATTATCTGTATGTCACGATCACCCGCGATGAGCTGGGCACGGTCGATCGCCTCGGCGATGGAACAATTCAGGGCGGTGACGGCCGAGTTGTCTGCCAATTCCTCGGGTCGGTGGGTGAGGATGAACTCTGTGCCTTCCCAGGCCCCGCCGTAAGCCTCGGAGGTCAGTTCGTCGCGTTCATCCGCCTGAGCCTTCGCAGCGTCATAGCCACGGCGCCCGGAAATGATGACAGCCACCTGGGACGCAAGGTCCTCAACGGTGTCTTCAGCCAGTGAGCCGAGACCGGACATCCAGGACATGTCGTGGTTCGGCCCGGTGATGAACCCGTCGAGTGAACTCGTGAAACCCCACGTGACTTTTCCCATCACTCCCCTTTGAGTCGTCGATGCAATCAGTATGACGGTCATTGAGCCGCACTGCTACGGCTCATGTCGAAATTTGCGGCTCGGTTCCCAATTGAACTCACGTCCATCCCAATGGCTGTGTTCGTACCTGTGATTACAGGTGATGTGAAGAGCAAGGTCGATCAGATTTGGAACTCCTTCTGGTCAGGTGGGATATCGAACCCCTCAAGATGATCGTGCAGATCGCTTCTCCGCAGGATGTTCAATTTTTCCACATGTTCAAGTATCCTGAACATATGGATCCGATTGAACATAGGAGTCAAGATGCCCCCGCGTTCATCGAACGGGCTGTCAGTCATCTCGCTGCGTTGGGCATGCGCGTCGGCTGGTCCGGTCATGCGGACGAATACGGGCAGGCCGTTTCAGGAACACTGACAGTCCAAAACGGAGGACGACCTCACAAGTTCTCAGCAATTGCGAGCCCATCGAACTCAAAAGCAGACGTCGCTATGTTCCCTCATGATCGAGATACGGTCTTGATTTCAGAGCGAGTCACGCAAGCACGTGCGCAGCAGCTCAAAGATCGGGGGTGGGGAGGTTACGTGGACTCCTCGGGAAATGCTTCACTGCGCGGAGAGGGCTTGGTCATCGAGATCGCGGGCCAACGCAATGGTGATTCGGCTCAGCAGGCCGCGACTACAGCGCCTTTCACCCGCGCGGGGCTACCTGTGACGTTCTCACTTCTTGCCGCCCACGAGCATTTCGGCAGCACGCCCACTCAGCGAGCCCTGGCTGACAGTTCTGGAGCTTCCTTGGGAACGGTCAACCGTGTGATCAAGGCACTGCGCGAGCGCACCCCACCCGTGCTGGAGGGAAAACGCAATGAGCTGTTGAGAAGATCTGCTCTGGAACACGAATGGATCTCGGCGTACTCGGCGATGCAGCACACTGTCTGGCCCGAAGAACGTTTTACCAGCGACATCTGGAAGAAGCCTTCAGATCTGCTCGACGTATCTCTTCCACCGGCTGCGCTGTTCGGCTCGGAAATCGCCGCCGCCCGCCTCGGTGCACCGATCCGGCCGGCATCCGTACTCATCCACCTCGGCGGTAACGCCAGCGACCGGCGAGAGCTGATCCGACAGGGGAGGCTCCGCAAAGACGAGCGCGGGATGATCCGAATCCGGCCAGCTATCTGGAGCCACCCACCGGTGCCATCGCTCGATCAGACGTCCCCTCGCCTCCTTGTTCGCGCCGATCTGCTCCTTGAAGACGATCCTCGTGTCGACGAGATCAGAACTCAGTTCTTTGGTGACGACCGTTGATCGATCTCTTCGGACACAACGACGTCCCGGTGCCCGAAGAGGTCCTCGCCGAACTTGGCGTTGCCTGCAAGGAGTCTAACGTCGAAATGCTCGTCATCGGCGCAGCCGCTCGCGATCTCGTCATCCACTCTCAGCAGCAGACAGAGCCCATACGCGCCACAGATGACGTCGATATCGCTGTTGCGGTCCGCACCGACGAACAGTTTCTCGAACTCGCCGGAACCGTTGCTCGCAGGGGCAAAGCACCTCACAAGCTCAAAGTTCTCGGAGTCGAGGTCGACATCGTTCCGTTCGGCGGCGATGAAGCCGATCGCACTGTGACATTCACAGACGGCAACCTTCTCGATGTCACTGGGCTTCAAGAAGCGCACTCGACCTCCGTCTCGGTGCGCATGCCGCAAGGAACCGAAGTGCAAGTTGCATCCCCTGCCGCTCTGACTGCACTCAAGATTCTCGCCTGGCATGATCGCCACACTGACAACCCCAAGGACGGACTGGACCTCGCCGTAATCCTCAATGCGCTCTCTGAAAGTCCATTCGATGACGAGGTCTGGGACGACGACGAAGCACTTGACGCTACCGATGCCGACATCATCACAGCGGCCAGTTACCACTACGCCCACATCGCGGCCCGGCCCTTCTCACAGCATGACGGGATGGCCGTGCTCGACATCATCCGCGATCCGGCACAGAGACAGATGCTGATCCGTCACATGCGGAACTCGCTTGCCGGTGAACTCCTTACCGCCTATAGCCGAGGTTTCGAAGCCGGCCTCGGCCATTGACGACATACCAGCTGTCTCCTGTTCGTCCGATCTGGCAGGATGATCAGAATCGCACCGAACTCATTGACGGCGGTTACACCACGGTCTGATCTTCACCTGGTCCCACTGCCCCGTGCCAGTCTGGGTCTCAGCCATCCTTGGAAGCGGTGGGCGAGGACGACCGAGTCGACGAGGAGTTTGGGGATGTCGGCGGCATTACCTGCCTCGATGCTCGCATGCAGCAACGTCGGACCACTCGTTGTCAGTAGGCGGTCGAATTCGGTGCGCAGCTGTAATTCATCCGCGGCTCGGCCGACGGTCCAGCCTGCGGCCTCGGCGATGGCACCGAGGTCGACGCGTGAAGAATACGTCGGCAGGCCTGCGGTGGAACCGTAGACCTTATTGTCGAGGACGATGAGGAGCAGCTTCTCGGGACCTAAGAATCCCCCTGTGGGCAGAACATTCGGGTTCATCAGCAGGGACCCATCACCCTCGATCCCGATGACCTTGGGCAGATCTGAGTCCTTCGCCGCCAGAGCGAGGCCTGTGGTGATGGAGCCGACGAGGCCCATCGAGTCGAGGACGTAGAAGTGGTTGTCCCGGTTCTCCAAGGACGCCAGCTCACGGCTGGTCGCGGCACATGTCACGACGACGGGCAATTCGGCGGTCAGTTCGTTGAGGACTTCGAGTGCTTCGATGCGCTTCATCTCAGGCCACCCTCCCATCGGTGTTCCAGAAGGAACCGAGCACGACGACCGGACGGTAGGTCATACGGGCGTGGACACCCGCCTCGGCGACAGTCTGCTCCCAATCCTCGGACGAGGATCGGCGGTCGAGTTCGAGGACTTGGAGTCCTACCGTGCGCAGCACCGTCGGCATTGGCCGGCTGATCGAGTGGATCATCGAGTTGTACTCCCCCGGGCCGCCACGGGTGTTGGCGAAGATGAGCAGCGGCAGGTGGTAGGACAGCGAGAACGTCGTCAGGGCCGTGAGGCTGTTGCCGAAGCCGTTGTCCTGCATGACGACGGCCCCGAACTTCCCCGCCAACGGCAGAGCCCCGAGCACGCCGATCGCTTCCTCTTCACGCGAGAGCGGCTTCACTCGCTCCGAGATTCCGGCTCTCCCTCCATCGGCAGTGACCAGATGGTCGATGACGGGCGCGATGGTGACTGAGGGGATGTAGCCGATGAGATCGGCGCCTGCACCCCAGATCCCATCGGCGACGGCTTGCGTATATGACTTCGTTGTCACGGATTTCCTCATTCCCTGTCTTCGGTGACGTCCTCGGGGACTCTGTGCGCGGTGATGTTGATGATGTTGCCGTCGGGGTCGCGGACGAAGAATCGCGTCACGCCCCATTCCTCGGTGACGAGCGGATGGACGATGTCCAAGCCGCGATCAACCGCCTCGGCGTAGGCAGCATCGATGTCATCGACCTTGAGCGAGAGCACCGGGGTGACTGGAGCGGTCGCGTCCTCGGTGACGAGCTGGACATGCGCTCCAGTCTCCGCCGAGGTGAAGCGGGCCACCCAGCCCAGGTTGAACTCCTCGGTACCCAGGCCGAGGAAATCTTCGTAGAAACCTCGGGCCGCGTCGATGTCGGAGACCAGAATGTCGGGGATGACGTCGTGGACCTTCATCGTCTCTACCTTTCACCATTGATCGTGGTCGAAGACCTGGCAGAACACGCTCGTCATCGAATCGCTGAAGAGGACGAAGACCACCTCGGCGATCTGCTCCCAGCGCCTGCGCTCCCGACCGTCGACGATGACGGAATGGGCCGCCTCGGCGACATCTCGGGCCGACCAGCCGTAGACTCCCCCGCCGATGGCGGGGACAGCCACCGAGGTGGCGCCGAGGTCCTCGGCTGCGTTGAGGCTGGATTCGAAACAGGACTCAAGCACCTCGGGATCGGCCTCGCCCTGGTGACGATTCGGGCCGACGGTGTGGATGACCCACTTGGCCTTGAGCGCGCCAGCGGTCGTGGCGACGGCCTGACCTGCGGGAAGTCCGCGCGGGTAGCTGGTCTGGCGGACCTCGCGACAGGCTTCGAGCAGTTCGGGTCCGGCCGCCTTGTGGATGGCTCCATCGACGCCGCCGCCACCCAACAGACTTGAGTTGGCGGCATTGACGATCGCGTCCACGGCAGCCTCGGTGATATCTCCCTCGAGTACCGTGATCTTCATGGTCCGAGTCTAGTGAGCCGGCGAGGACTGCAACAGGGGATGACGTTGATAATGGAAGTGTCTTCTCCTCCTACCTGTGTGCACCGGCACTTCTTATTAACACTTCGCCGCCTAAGTGTTAATAAGACAGACGATCTGATCGAACTGCTTGGGAAGGGTCAGGCGTACGCTGGAATGACGTAGCCGCCTCGACTAGGCAGACGGTCTTCTGCGGAAGGAAACGACGAACCATGTGCAGACTTCTCGGCTATATCTCCCCCCTCCCGGCGAGCGCGGCGGACCTCATCGGCGCCGAGGAATGTCGACAGTGGCAGAACCTGGGCCGCCTCCATGCCGACGGCTGGGGCACCGCCTGGATCCGACCGGAAGCTGATTCAGCCGAATCAGCCCGCCCGCAGGGAACCACCTCGGGCACCTTCGACATGGAACCCGATGTGCAGGACACCGTGTCTCGGGGAGGACGTCTGGAAAGGTATCGCACCCCGCACGAGGGAGCCGATGACCCTCATCTCACGGAAGTCCTCACCGCCCGCCCGACGGTCGCGCGGATCGCTCACCTGCGCATGGCCACGCACGGAGCGGTCGACCTCACCGAGAATTCGCACCCGTTCCTCGCCGACAACATTGCCCTGGCGCACAACGGGTCCATCCACCCGATAGAACGCCTCCGCAAATACGTCCCGAGTGCCGAGGTTGAACGCATCGGTGGAACCACGGACACTGCGATCCTCTTCGCTCTCCTGCTGCGACGTGTGGCCGAAGGGGAGAGCCTCTTCGAAGCCACCATCGCGACCGTGCGGATGCTGCGCGCAGACTTCGATCATCCGGGGATCAATCTGCTAATCCTCAGAGCGGAGGATATGATCGTCGTCCATGCCACCGCGGGAACACCGATTCCGTATAAGAACTTCGACACTTCGGGCACCGGCGGCGAGCTGCCGCCTGACCACAAGGATCACTACTTGCGGCCGTATGGTTTTGTGAGACAGGTTTTAAGGAGCACTCACAAACATGACCA
>NZ_JABUYD010000081.1:0-552 GCF_014897515.1 Brevibacterium sp. FME17 | reverse complement strand
TGAGTATTTTGAGGTTTGAAGGCCACTCGATATTGCCTCAGGGGACCACCGGTATTGCCTTTGGAGGCCAGGAGTGGCGTCGGTGGGGGCCACCGGTGAGTAGTTGAAGCCGTGGGTGCCAGCCAATATTATGCTTGGGGCCGGCAACATTGGCCTTGGGGACCAACTATGGTGTCGGTCAGCGCCGCCGACTTCCATCGTTGCTGAAATACTCGAAGGTCGAGTGGTCACGCATCTGGCGGAGGCCTGCGCGAGGGCCCGGGCGGCGTCGTGCACCGTGGTGTGGCCAACCATGACCCCGGCGTACTCCACAGCGGCTGGGTATTTTGTAGCGAGCCTTCTCGGCGCAACCACTGCGAAACACTGTCGTTGCCGCTACAGGCGTTCCGGTCGTTACAGCGCAAAGCTTTGTTTGCCCTCGCCGGGCCGAGAAGTTTTCGATTGGGCATGGCCCCCAATGACGCCATGGGTGGTCCCCAAAAGAGCCAACGCTGATTTCGATCACTGGCGCCCAGAGGCACGACTGGTGGACCCCAGCGAAGCGAATATTCA